>JAQBNJ010000176.1 GCA_028288645.1 Sediminibacterium sp. | reverse complement strand
AACTGGATTCAGACGCGCCCGTCTTCTTTGGTCAGCGTGTTTATTTTATACGGCGAACTCTATGTAAGGGGCCTGAAGCTGGATACGGTTTTGCAGACGTTAACCGCAAGAAACAATCTAATGTACCGCGAATTAAGCGATAAGGTTGCTGCCTATAAGGCAACAGCTATCGGTATGATCGCCCCGCAATTTGTGCAGAATGATACTGAAGGGAAACCTTTTTCACTGGCATCGTTGCGGGGATCGTATGTGCTGATCGATTTCTGGGCGAGCTGGTGTATACCGTGCCGCGCGGAGAACCCGAATGTAATTGCTGCATACAATAAGTTCAAGGATAAGGGATTGGTTATTGTAGGCGTATCGCTGGACAAGGATAAAGCGCTTTGGATTGAAGCGATAAAGAAAGACGGTCTTCCCTGGAAACAGGTGTCTGACCTGAAGTTCTGGGAGAATGCTGTAGCGAAGAAATATTATATCAATTCCGTTCCTGCCAATTTTTTGATAGGCCCCGATGGAAAGATCCTGGCAAAGAACCTGCGCGAAGGAAAACTCGACACGTATTTGTCTGGTATATTTAAATGATCGGTGTAAAATAAAAGAGTCCCGCCATTCAGCGGGACTCTTTTATTTTACACCCGGTGAGGCGCTTATTTTTTCTTTAGTGACAGGTAGTCGAGGAAATAGATCACCCGTAACGATAAACTATTTAACTGCGGCGCATCAAACGTGTGGCCCGCATTTGGGAAATATCCTTCATTAATATTCTGATCGAAAGTTCCGATGGAGTTCTTCCATACTATGTTCACAAAACTTCCGAGCGCGAACTGCCAGGTATACACCATATCGATATTAAAATAGTTCACATTGTAATTGGCGCTGTTATAGGTTGCAGCAACGGGCGACAGGTAACCGTCTTTGTTTAGGTTGAAGAACTGCCTGTTATCAACCGAACTCCAGTAGTGGCGTGCCCGGAAACTCAATCCCATTTTATTGTTGAAATTGTATTTTACAGTAAAGATATTTTCTACTGTATTTCTTTTACGCAGGGCAATGATCACGCTGTCGTTTGAAATGGTGGCAAAACCAACATTATTATTGTAGATAGAAAAATTGGTGTTGGAACTGATCGTAAGTTTTTTGTTGAAACGGTATTGATGCCTGAAATATATTTCATAGGCGTTTGATGTGTATTTAGGTGAATGACTTAGATCGAGCTCTAATGAGACAGAATATTTTTTTGCCCGGTTCGATTCGAACCAACCGCCATACACATAATTGGTAGGACGCTTGAAAACCATCCCGCTTTTTCGCGGCTCATAAAAATCATTTTGCTCAGGCAGCCAGTTGGTAAACACGCCCACATACCAGAGGCTTTTTAACTGGCCGTTTACATTCACATTTGTTCTTGCCATCTGGTAATCCCATGGTTTGAAACGCGCAGATAGATAGCCGTTGAAATTCATGTACAGGTTATTGAACAGCCCTTTGGGTTTTACCTGTTTGTATCCCATCCATAAAAAATGGTCAACGAAATTGTTATTGGTAAAATAACCCATGTCGTTGCTGTTGTATTTATCATCTGCCAGCTCCTGGCCAAAACTTAAATTGAAACGGCCACCTGTTTTTGATATGGATAAGTTATGTGTGTAACCCGATTGTGTTTTTCCGCCAGGAAGGTAACCGAGAAGCTGGCTCACGCCCACTTTTCCGTTTACATTCCAGTCGTTCTTCTTATCATACATATCCCACAAAAAAGCGGAGACATTTGCGTCGTAATCAGTGCCGCTCCTTGTTACGTTTGTATTGATGAATGAAATGCTTGAATTGCGTTTGAGCGACTGGTCAAACACGATGATATTATAATTGGTAAGCGGATCGGTCTCTATCTTCCGCGAATCTTTACCACCCACTTGCACCGTGGCGTATTGCGGATTGGTAATAGCATTAAAAATGCCGATACCTAAACCCGAGGATGTTCTCCCGCTCACTTTGGTGGCGTTGATCAAACTTGTTTCGCCCGGATTTTTGGAAATGGTTTCGCCGGGTTTCAACTGTGCGTTCACATCATCATAATGTAATGGCGTGCCACCGATACGGCGACTGTAAAATAGATTTCCCTTCCCAAACAGTTCGGTTCCTTCTGTAAAGAAGCTGCGGTTCTCATTATACCTTACTTCAAACGGTGTAAGATTCAGCACCTGGTTATCGCTCTGCACCTGCCCGAAGTCGGGGATCAAAGTCATATCCAGCGTGAACGCCTGGTTGATACCGTACTTCACATCCATCCCGCCATTGATGGAGGTGGCTGTGTTCTTAATAGAAGGATTATTATACGGGTAGTGGTTCACATAAGTAGAGAGATAAGGAGAAAAAGAAAGACGAACAGGCGGTTTGATGTCCTCGATCCCCGTCCACAAACCAAACTGCGCCAGGAAGCTGCCGCCGATAGTTGGGTCAGTCGGGTTCCACATATATTGTTTACCGCTTTTTGAATTGCGGCGGGTGATATTAACTCCCCAGTCCTGGATCTTTGTATTACTGAAACGGATAGCCGAATAGGGAATCCGCATTTCAAACACCCATCCGCCGGAAACTATTTTTGAAACCGTTTCATACACACTGCTCCAGCTCGGGTCTTCACCGTTGGAGGAAGAATATTTGGCATCGAATTGTTCTCCCAGTGGGGTTACATAATAACCGAAACCATTGATCTTGTCATTGTATGTGTCGAAAATAACACCCACAAAATCATTTACACCCACCACATCGCGGCCAACGAGTTCTGTTGAAATGCTGTCGTTGCTTCTTTCATGGCAAAACCCGCTGATATAGATATTGGCGTTGTCGTAAAGTATCCTGATCTCGGTGCGGTTGTCATGATCTTCAATCTTTCCATACGTGGGGCGCCATTCAACCATCTCGGTTACGAGCGGCGCTTTTTGCCAGGCATCATCTTTCAGGTCGCCATCAATCACGATCTTCTCGGTAGTTCTAACAGCAGGAATTTTTTTAATGACCCTTTCTTTCTGCACTTGTGCCGACAGGGAAATAACAGATATCATGGCACATACAGCCAGCAGCAATGGTTTCATAACAGCGTTTTTAACAGGAAACAGCATTTTTGGATAGCCGTTTGCATAAAGGATAACGTATTAAAAATAAAAAGGTTACTTAATAATCGCTGTTAAATTCCCCGTAAGAAATATTGGTGGGAAAATAGAGGTACAGGGGTCAATTAGCATGTATGAGCGGAAAGGAAATTTTAAGGAAAATTGCCCTTTTGCAACAAAAAGCCCCCAACACTACGTTGAGGGCTTCGTAAATAGGCTTCTTATCAATTACTAATTACTAACTATTAATTACTAATTA
>JAQBNJ010000038.1 GCA_028288645.1 Sediminibacterium sp. | reverse complement strand
ATCTGTATCTCGATCGTGCATGCGAAAGAGATGTACAAGTTCAAGCAGATCGAACGCATCAACAATTCGCAGTTTCATAAACTGGATATTCCGAGTGGTAAAGATGTTTGCCGCAAACAGTTCTTCGCTTTCATGGACAAATTATTGTCGGCTGATATCAGTCACGGCGATTATGAAACCTATGTTCCCATGCTTGCAGAGAAATTTGCAGATGTAAGCAAGGAAGATGTGTTGAAGAGAGTAGCAGCAATGGAGTTTGTCCGTTTACTTAAATACTACGAGAACTCTGAATATCTGAACCTGAGAGAACGCACCAAAAGAGATGTGAGCGACAGGAGCGAACCAAGAAGAAGAGATGACAGAAGTGATAGAAGCGAAGGCCGTGGAGACAGCCGTAAAGAATATACCCGCAGTAGTGGAGGCGGAGGCCAAACACGTTTGTTTGTGAACCTCGGTACCAAAGATGGTTTCTTTAAAGCAAGTTTCCTGCAATTCATCCTCGATATGAGCGATCTGAAGAAAGATGTATTGGGCAAGATCGATATGAAGGATATGAACAGTTGGATCGAGGTTGAGAAGGGCGCCGCCCAGCAAATGATCCGTTCACTCGATGGCAAAAGCTATAAAGGAAGACGGATCAGAATGAATGACGCGGATAGTGGTGGCCCGGCGGGATTTACGAAGAAGCCGCGGAGAGGAGAAGGATAGAACAGGCATTAGGTTTTAGGCGTTAGCTTTTAGCTAATACCTAACGCCTAAAACCTAACAGCTACTATAAAACGAGTAAAGCAAATACAATGGAGCAAGCAATCGAGCAAACAACAGCAGTGGAAGCGTTGCTGAAAAAACGTCCGCTGATCATTTCGGGTCCGTGCAGTGCCGAGACCGAAGAGCAGGTTATGCAAACAGCGGTCCGTTTGGCCGCAACAGGTAAAGTGGATATCCTGCGTGCAGGGATCTGGAAACCACGTACACGTCCCGGAAGTTTTGAAGGTATCGGTACCAAAGGTTTGCCATGGTTACAGTCAGCAAGAAAAGCATCAGGACTTCCTGTTGCAGTTGAAGTAGCTACAGGCAAACAGGTAGAAGATGCTTTGCATTTTGATGTGGATGTTTTATGGATCGGCGCACGTACAACTGTGAACCCTTTCAGCGTGCAGGATGTAGCAGATGCATTACGTGGTGTGGATGTTCCTGTGTTGATCAAGAACCCCATCAATCCAGATCTTGAATTATGGATCGGTGCGATGGAGCGTGTGCAGAAAGCAGGCATCAAACATATCGGTTTGATACACCGTGGATTCAGCTCTTACGGAAATACAGAATACCGCAACGCACCTATGTGGCATTTAGCTATCGAGATGAAACGCCGGTATCCTGAATTATTAATGATCAACGATCCTTCACATATTTGTGGAAGAAGGGATATACTATTGGATGTTGCGCAAACCGCGATCGATCTTGATTTTGATGGATTGATCATCGAGAGCCATATCGATCCTGATAATGCATGGAGTGATGCGAAACAACAGATCACACCTGAGAAATTAGGAGAACTGATCAGCAGCATTCGCTGGAGAACAGAAGACAGCACTTCTCCTGAATACCATGCAGCGCTTGAAAAACTTCGTCAGCAGATCAATAACCTCGATGATGAATTGATGCAGATCCTGAGCCAACGTATGAAAGTGGCTGAAAGCATTGGTAACTATAAGAAAGAAAATAATATCACTATCCTGCAAACCAACCGTTGGAACGCTATCCTCGAAAGGGCTTTTGCTAAAGGAGAAAAATTGGGATTGAGCAAAGAATTTGTTACGAAGTATTTTGATGCGGTGCATATGGAAAGTATCAATCACCAGAACAAGATCATGAATTCCTAATAGCGAATTTTGAACCACATAGGAACATAGGATAACGGAGGATCACATAGTTGTAAACTATATGACCTATGTTTTTTACCTATTGTGCCTATGTGTTTCAAAAAAAGCCCCGCTAATCAGCGATCTACCCATGAAGAAAAAAAATTTCACATTCTCCACTACTACTGTACAGTATTATTTCGACTCTGAGTTTTCTTACATCGAAAAACTGGTGCCGAAAGAAACGGCTGTGATCATTACAGACGACAATGTATTTGCCAAACACAAAAAGAAATTCAAGGGCTGGAACACCATTGTATTAAAACCAGGTGAAGAATATAAGATCCAGCAAACGGTGGATGTTGTGATCGACCAGTTACTCGCATTGGGCGCTGATAGAAAAACAACTTTGATAGGTGTGGGTGGTGGCGTGATCACGGATATCACCGGTTATGTCGCAGGCATTTATATGCGCGGGATCCGTTTTGGATTTGTACCAACTTCTTTGTTGGCGATGGTAGACGCCTCTATCGGCGGAAAGAATGGAATTGATGTGGGCGTGTATAAAAATATGGTTGGTTTGATACGTCAGCCGGCGTTCTTATTATTCGATACTTCTTTTTTGAAGACATTACCCAAAAGCGAATGGCAGAACGGATTTGCAGAGATCATCAAACACGCCTGCATTAAAGATGCGGCAATGTTCAGGTTGCTGCAGCAACATAAGCTATCGGATTTTCAGAAAGACAAGAAACTGGCAGCATCACTGATCGAACGGAATGTGTTGATCAAAACCAAAGTGGTAGTGGGTGATGAATTTGAACAGGGAGCAAGGAAATTGCTCAACTACGGTCATACCCTGGGACATGCCATTGAGAACATGTACGAGTTAAGTCACGGCCAGGCGATCAGTATCGGGATGACGTATGCTGCGATCATGTCGCAACACCTTAAACATTTTAAAGGAGCCGAAGAAGTGGTGAATCTACTGGAAAAATATGGCTTACCCACATTCGCAGAGTTCGATACGCAAAAAGCATTTAAGATATTGATGATGGATAAGAAGAAGGATAATGTAAGCATCAATTATATTCTTCTTGAGAAGATAGGGAAGGGAGTGATACAGCCTTTGCTGTTTGTTCAGCTCCAGGAAATATTTAAACAATTTTAAACAGGAGATCACACAGCAGTTATATCCGTTTTTTTCCGCGTCATCCGCGTGCCATTAAACTATGATCGTACGAATACAACCTTCACAACTTTCCGGGGCTATTCACGCTGCAGCAAGCAAAAGCAGCATGCAAAGAGCCTGTGCCGCCGCATTGTTAACGGTTGGGCAAACCACACTCATCAATCCTGGGAAAAGCAATGATGACCTGGCAGCCATTGATGTGATACAAAAATTAGGAGCGGAAACAGGAACGGATGCGGATGGTAACTTAATCATCACATCAAAAGGAATTCATCCAAAGAACAACGAAGTAAATTGCGGCGAAAGTGGTTTAGGTATCCGTATGTTCACCCCCATAGCAGCCTTAAGCGATCAACCCATCACACTAACAGGTACCGGCAGTTTATTGACCCGGCCCATGGATTTTTTTGATGAGATCCTGCCTGAACTTGGCGTGAAGGTTCAATCAAAAAACGGAAAACTTCCTT
>JAQBNJ010000029.1 GCA_028288645.1 Sediminibacterium sp. | reverse complement strand
ACATGGAAGTCCGCTCTCAAGTGGTCAGTGGGAGTTTTTTTAGTGTCTTTACTTCTATCAACCATCTCCTGGAAATGGTTCGGTAATGATTATAACTTTGGTGAGAGTTCGCTGCTCGATATTAATTTTTTTGCTACAATTTGTAATTTTTTTACCGTAATAGGATTAGGACTGACTGTGTTTCAAGTTTCAAAACTTAAGAATGAAGAACAACTTACGCTTGCTATTCAGCAGGAAATGCTAAGATCAGAAATTAAAAACTCTTCATTGATCAAATGCGGAAGTATAAGAGCACTTCTTGAATTACTTTCTATTCGTATTCAAGACGAAGTAGTATTTTCCAGGCAAACCCTTTTGGATTATGCTTATATGGCAAATGAATGCGCACACATTATGAAATTCATTGTACGAACACAAGCAGATTTAACAGGAACCGGACTTATGGATGGTTCTGAAGCATTATCTTTGCTTGAACAATTATATTTGGGATTCGGACAAATGGATGAATCAACCATTAAGGAGTTTCCAAAACAAAGATACCTTTTGCAGGTTAAGCAAGTGTTGTTACAAATGGAGACTTGTGAAAACACTTTAAAACATTGATAGTTATGTTTAACGATCATCTTATAAAATTATTTACGATAATACGAAATGCATCAACCCATAATTTATTGGTGTGGGAGAAAACCGGCTTATTTACTTATGAGACGCAGCCTTATGAGGCTCAGGTACTGCATATCGAAAAATATTTTTACGGATCCGACCAAGCTTCTTGTATCAATTTGACTGTCTTTAATAGTGCAAAGACTGATATTTTATCGGAAACTGTGCGTTGTGCGGATAGCGTTGCCCCAAAAGAGTTTACTATGTTAGATGAAATATATCAGACAGTGGAAGCTGCTTGGCAGCAAAAAGAAAATGAGCAATTCTCCCCTGCTCTAACACACCTTACAGAATCCTTACAAGAGAAACTTCAGGACAACTAGTTTGACGGTTTAATTTTAATTATGTAGATGCAGGTTTATCTATCGCCTGACCAACAACCATTGGGAACAAAATGAATGTTGAATAGAGGTTGCCCTTTATCGATTCCAAATTCGTTTATATTCCTGATCGTCTAAATATTTTGTATACATTTCTTCAGCAAGTTCAGATAGTATTTTATTTTCTTCAACTAATTGAAAATCTTTTATCTGTTGGTCAGAAACTTCAATTCCATTTGTCACACACATCAATTTAATTCTTTTAAACTCATCTTGTAAACATGCATTACGATTGCGAACTTTATAAGACAAAACTTTTGCAGATGGGTTATCAAAAACAAATCGATATATTTCTTCAAAAGTCATATTTCGAAATTTAAACGATCGTTAATTGTCTTAGCTAATTTAAAATTATTTGCACCGTTATTAGTCGGGCGACCAATAACGGTGGTTCTATTTTCAATAATTATTGTTCAACATTCCCTAATTTTCAGCGTAAGCGGAGGTCGGCTCACACGTACAGATCAAATTCCTGTCGCCATGCGTATTATTCACCCTCGCCACACTTGGCCAGAATTTATTCAGCGTAACATAATATAACGGGAAGGCGGCTTCTTTGCGTGAGTAAGCATGTTTCCATTCATCCGCACAAACAACAGCTTGGGTATGCGGTGCATTTTTTAATGCATTGTCTGTTTTATCTGCTTTGCCTTCTTCAATGGCTTTGATCTCTTCGTAGATGGAAATCAGTGCATCACAAAAACGGTCAAGTTCGGGTTTGTCTTCGCTTTCTGTGGGTTCGATCATAATCGTTCCGGGAACAGGGAAGCTCATCGTGGGAGCATGGAAACCATAATCGATCAAACGTTTGGCTACATCTTCCGCTTCAATACCCATGCTTTGTTTAAACGGACGAAGATCAACAATGAATTCATGTGCACAGGTTCCATTGGTTCCGGTGTAAAGAATTTTATAATACTTCTCCAACCTTGCTTTCATATAGTTCGCGTTCAGTATCGCATATTCAGTTGATTGACGGATACCGACGGCGCCCAACATTTTTATATAGCCATAACTGATCAGTAAAATACTTGCAGAACCATAGGGCGCTGCGCTTACTGCACCATGCGTTGTTAAAGCAGGATGTCCGGGTAAATACGGTGCCAGCTTATCATTCACACAGATAGGCCCCATGCCCGGACCACCACCACCGTGAGGAATGGAAAATGTTTTATGAAGATTCAGGTGACAAACATCAGCGCCGATGATACCAGGATTTGTCAATCCAACCTGTGCATTCATATTTGCGCCATCCATGTAAACCAAACCGCCGTTATCATGAATGATCTGGCAGATATCTTTGATGGTCTCTTCAAATACACCATGCGTGGAAGGATAGGTAACCATCAAAGCGCCTAGTGAATCTTTGTATTGTTCCGCTTTTGCTTTCAGGTCGGCAACATCAATATTACCCGCGTCATCACATTTTACGATCACTACTTTGAATCCAACCATTACAGCGCTGGCAGGATTGGTGCCGTGCGCACTGATCGGGATCAATACTACATTCCTGCGATCTTCTTTTCTTGCAGCATGATACGCGCGGATGGTTAATAATCCTGCATACTCACCCTGCGCACCACTATTAGGTTGCAGGCTGCACGCTGTAAAGCCGGTGATCTCGCAAAGAAAACTGTTCAGCTCATCGATGATCTGCTGGTATCCTTCCGTTTGATTGGCCGGAACAAATGGATGCAGGCCGCCAAACTCGGGCCAGCTAACCGGGATCATTTCAGAAGCGGCATTCAGTTTCATGGTACAACTGCCGAGACTGATCATGCTTGTGTTTAACGAAAGGTCTTTATTCTCCAACTGTTTCAGGTAACGCATCATCTGGCTCTCGCTGTGGTGCGTGTTGAATACGGGGTGGGTCAAATATGTTGTAGTGCGTTGTAATTCTGTTGGAAGTTTGGGGTTGGGGGTTTGGAGTTGTTTTGCGTTCAACTGATGTCCCGCATTTTTTTCTGTGAGCGCTTCAAATATTTTGATAATGGTGTTTGCATCTTCTACTGAAGTGGTTTCATCGAGGCTGATACCCACCGTTCCATCTTCGAAATAGCGGAAATTGGTGTGGTATTTTTCTGCCATGTTTTTTACGGCAGCAGCATTCACATCTTTTATTTTCAATGTGTCAAAATAAGAACTGTTCGTTTGTGCGATACCGATCTTTGTCAAACCATCTGAAACTGACTGTGCCAGTAAATGTACACGGGTAGCAATATTTTTCAGACCATCGGGCCCGTGAAACACTGCGTACATCGCAGCCATATTTGCGAGCAAAGCCTGCGCTGTACAAATATTAGAAGTTGCTTTTTCGCGTTTGATGTGTTGTTCCCTTGTTTGCAGCGCCATACGTAAAGCACGGTTTCCCTGTGCATCAATGCTAACGCCGATCAAGCGGCCGGGCATGCCGCGTTTGAAATCATCTTTTGTTGCAAAGAATGCCGCGTGTGGCCCGCCATATCCCATCGGTACGCCAAAACGTTGTGCGGAACCAACAGCTACATCAGCGCCCAGTTCTCCGGGTGAAGTTAAAAGCGTTAGTGCCAACAGGTCGGTAGCCATGATCACCAGGCCGTCTGCGCCGTGTACTTTATTGATGAATGAACGATAGTCCTCAACAGAACCATTATCGTTCGGGTATTGAACGATCGCGCCGAAATAGGTGTTATCAATTTCCGCTGTTCTATGATCGCCATATACCAATTGTATCCCGATAGGTTCTGCGCGTGTAAGCAATACATCCTTTGTTTGCGGGAAAATATGGTTATCAACAAACAGCTTTGGTTTGCTGATCACGTCTGTTTTATTCACATGATGAAAGATCATCGCCATGGCTTCAGCAGCAGATGTTGCTTCATCCAGTAAAGAAGCATTGGCAATAGGCAATCCTGTAAGATCGGTTACCACTGTCTGGAAATTCAGCAGGCTCTCTAAACGCCCCTGCGAAATTTCGGCCTGGTAAGGGGTGTACTGCGTGTACCATCCTGGATTTTCAAAAATATTACGCAGGATCACACTCGGGGTGATGGTGCCGTAATAACCCTGTCCTATGTAATTTTTGTATACTTTATTTTTTGCAGCTACTTTTTTCAGTTCAACCAGGTATTCAAATTCGCTGATGGCGGCAGGTACATTCAATTCTCCTTTGATACGGATAGAAGCCGGCACAGTTTTGCTGATCAACTCATCCAGCGAACCCGCACCGATCGTTGCTAACATACTTTGTGTGTCTGTAGGGTTTGGCCCGATATGCCTGCCCTGGAATTCTGTCGATTGCTGTTCAAATAGATTCATATTCAAGTCTGGAGTTTGAGATTATTTGTCGCCTTGGGGAATGCCCGGAAAGCAGCCAAAAATCAATAAATCGGCGCAAAGGTAAGCTGATATAACAGGATAATAAAAGGTTTGTTCAATATGGGGAAAGGGTGTGAGCAGGGGTTTGGGGTTTGGTGTTTATGGTTTGGGGTTTTGGGCCTCCTTTATACGCATCTCCTCACTGGTGAGCCTGCTTCCATCATGACTCCAGCCGGGGGGACCGAAGAGATAGCGTAAACGCGTCCTGAAGCTGATACCCTTCTGAGTCATATCCTGCCAGATCTCTTTCCATTCATGAAAGATGACGGTTAAGGCATTGGGTTCAGTAATGTTTTTGGTTAGGCCGTAGGAAATGGGTTGATACTCATCTGCGGGCAGTTCCGGTTGGAAAGTTCCGAAAAGCTTGTCCCAGATCACCAGGAACATCCCCATATTCCTGTCCAGGTATTTTGGGTTCGACCCATGGTGCACCCGGTGATGGGAAGGTGTAATAAGGACATATTCCAGCCATCCCATTTTATGTATCATTTCCGTATGCACAAAAATGCCCCAGATCTGGGTGGCTGAATAAATAAAAACAATGTCTATCGGTTTAAAACCCAGCAGGGCAAGAGGTATGAAATAGATAAAACGATACAAAGGCTGGAACACAGACGACCTGAACCCAACGGTAAAATTCATTTTATGGCTGCTGTGATGGGTTACATGCACGGCCCAGAACAAACGGATATGATGGTCGAAACGATGCAGCCAATAATACAAAAGATCTTCGAGCAGAAGGAGTACCAGCCAATAGAAAAAAATACTTTCTATATGGATCCACGCCCTCACATAAAAGTATTGTAATATAACAAGATAGATCACGCGGAAACCAAGGTCAAGGGCCGAATTGAGCAGCATCAGGTAAACATTGGCAGCCGTATCTTTCAGCGTATAGGCCTTCCTGTGCTGCATGTGTGTAAGCAACAGTTCAAGGCCTATTATGATTAGATAAACAGGTGTTGATATAAGGATCAGCCATTGCTCTTTGATCGCGTTCATAGGGTTACCAGGCAGAACTAAAAAAGGATTATGCGGAAATGCCGTGAATTCCTTTTAATCTTGCGTTACAAAATAAGTGTTTGCCCGCAGAAAACACGTCAATTGATCGTTAAGTCTCTATGAGTGAAGTAAAATTAGATAACTGGGAAAAAAGAAGCGCTGAACATCAAAAGCAGTATAAACAGTTATTGCAAAGGGCCGACAAAAACAAAGTATTGAAGCTATTGCCCGACCTGCACGAAGAAGCGTTTGAGAAGATAGATTGCTTACAATGCGCCAATTGCTGCAAGAATTATTCACCACGGTTTAAAACCCCCGATATCAAACGCATCAGTAAATTTCTCGGGATGAAAGAAGGTGATTTTATAGAAACCTATTTGTGTCTCGATGAAGAAGGTGATTATGTTACCAAAAGCAAACCCTGTCCATTCTTAGGCGAAGACAATTATTGCGGTATCTACGAAGCAAGGCCGTCTGACTGCCACCGCTTCCCTTATACAGATGAAGATGTGCTCATCAAACGGCCCCTGATCACTTTAAAGAATTCAACTTTTTGCCCGATCGTGTATTTTGTTCTCGAGAATCTTAATTCTTCCTTGCGGCCATAATTTCATCGTACGCGGCATTAAAACTTCTGTCTGCGCCACTTCCCGGCCAGTTGATGCCCGGTATATCTTTTATTTTGCTGATCTCTTCCTTTGTTTTACCGGCATCGATCTGTGCAGCAGTAAAGTCAAATAATTTTTTCAGGTAATCCTCAAATGCGGCCAGTTCTGCTTTGCCACCAGTTACCTCTGCACCGTTGCCTGAGTGGCCAAAAATGAACAGCGTGTCTTTATCAAATGTCTTTTGAGTTTTCTGCAGAACCTGTATCCAGTTTTTAATATTAGCGCCGGCAGTCCTGTCAATATACGGTGGTAATTGATTGAACAGCAGGTCGCCCATATGTGCAATATTCGCGTTCTCAAAATGTATGATGGCATCGCCATTGGTATGGCCAGCACCGAAATAATAGGTCCTGATATTTTCCTTTCCGATCTTTTGTTTCCAGCTATCCCCAAAAGTCATATCCTGGTACAACTGTTTCTCCGGGGCGGCCGCGGTTACGCGTTTGTAATTGGCCAAACAATTTTCATGTCCCACCACATGTTCTACAATTCCCTTGAATGCGATATTTCCTCCGGTATGATCGCCATGATGGTGTGTATTGATCAGAAATTTAAATGGCTGTTCTTTTATTTTGATCAACTCATCAATAGCATGTGGCGCCGAATCAGCAAATTGAGAATCGATCACAACCCATCCATCAGGCGATTGATAAAACCCAATGGTGCCGCCCTTCTCCGTAAAAATGCCGATATCACCACGAAGCATTTTTATTTTAAAAGCCGATTGTTGTAAAAAAGAAGCAAAAATTTCTTTGGAAGATAAAGCCAGTAACCCTCCGGTAAGTCCGGCGTTGCGCAAAAAAGAACGTCGTTGCATAGAATAAGTTTAGGGATTTGTACGGGAGGCTAAAGATAAGCTATTAGGAATTAGGTATTAGCTGTTAGCCAAGGCGGTTGCTAACAGCTAATACCTAACACCTAATTCCTAATATTCCATCTTCCGCAAACTCGGCGCTTTGAACCATGTGTTAACCACCACCAGCACCGTGATAAAACCTCCAAAAACAACAGACGGAACAACACCCAGTAATTTAGCGGCAACGCCGCTTTCAAATTGCCCGAGTTCATTGCTGCTGTTGATGAACATTGAGTTCACACTCATTACACGTCCGCGCATATGTGCCGGGGTTTTTAACTGGAGGATGGTTCCTCTTACCACAACACTGATGCCATCTAAAATGCCGCTCAATAATAATACGGTAAAGGAGAGCCAGAATATTTTGGATAGTGCGAAAATGATGATACCCAATCCGAATCCGCCAACGCATAACAATAGTTTTTTCCCCTGTCTCGTGCGTAAAGGAAAAAACGTGAGTATGATAATAATAAGTATGGAGCCAATATCAGAAGCCGCATTTAACCAGCCAAAACCGATCGGCCCGGTTTGTAATATATCTTTCGCAAATACAGGGATCATGGCCACCGCACCGCCAAACAGAACGGCAAAAAGATCAAGGCTTAATGCACCCAATACTTCCTTGGTAGTGAATACGAATCGTAATCCTTCTTTCACACTGTCCAATGTTTTTTTCTCTCCCGGTTCATTCAATGCCGGTTTAGGTTTCAAACGATACATAAAGCAAAAGCCCGCTAACACCAGTGATGAAATGATAGCTAATGAAAACGTGTTACCCGCGCCGGCAATTAAAAAGCCAACGGTTGCATGCCCGGTTACAGAGGCCGATAACCATGTGCCCTGGTTCCAGGTGATAGCATTTTGTAAAACATCTTTTGGAACAATAGATGCCACCATTGTACCAAAACTTGGCCCTGTAAAGGCGCGGAAAATACCTGTGAAAAAGATGATCACATAAATGCTGAACGCGATCCAGTGATTGCTGATCTGTGTTGAAGTATAATGCGTGGAAAGCGCCAATAGTATCAACGCACATAGGAAATACAAGGCCACGCCACGCAATAACAATTTGCGTTTCTCACTGATATCAATAATATGCCCCGCATACAGCGATAGGGAAACTGCCGGTATTACTTCCGACAATCCGATCAATCCGATGGCAAAAGGATCATTCGTTAATTCATAGATCCACCAGCCCACCAATGTTCCCATCATCCGTAAACCCATGATAAAAAAGAAACGGCCCATCAGCAGATTGCGAAATTCCGGGATCCGCATCGCGGCAAAAGGGTCGTTTTTTTCCTGGGTGATTGTCATAAGCGATAGTCGATCGTCTATAGACCATGGTCCATGGTCTAATTAAAGCGTGAAATAGTGCTGTCCCTCATCAAAATCCTTATCCAATGCATCAAGTACTACCTGGAAATGTTTTTCATTTCCCAGGAAATCCGCATTACTTGCATCAATAAAGATGGTCTTGATATTATGTTGTTTGATATAGCTCGTGTACGTTTCCTGTATATTAAAAAGATATTCATCAGGAATACCCTGTTCATAGGAACGGTTGCGTTTCCGGATATTGGCCTGTAATTTCTGCACAGGCGCATGTAGATAGATCAAGATATCCGGAAATGCCAGTTGTTGGTGAATGATATCGAACAGCTTTTGATACAACCTGAATTCTTCTTCCGGCAAATTTACTTTGGCAAACAGCAGGCATTTGGTGAACAGGTAATCCGAAACAGTTACGCTTTGAAAAAGATCTTTGGTATGAACCATATCTTTCAACTGCTTATATCTCTCCGCCATAAAGAACAATTCCAGCGGAAACGCATATTGGGCAGGGTTCTCGTAAAACTTTGGTAAAAAAGGATTGTCTGCAAACTCCTCCAGTATCAATCTTGCGTTAAAATGTTTGGCTAATAAATGTGTTAAAGTGGTTTTACCCACGCCGATATTTCCTTCAACAGTTATAAAATGATGTTTCATGAATACATTCCTCGATGATGGTCAAAATTAACCGCCATCAGTTAGCGGCCACAGATTTTTTTTGCACATCCAGCTCATCGGTACATTCAGCCAGTAATTGACTGATGGATCTATGTAAAACAGGATGTATCAATGATGGCGCTATCTCACAAAGGGGTAGTAAAGCAAATCTCCGGAAGGGGAGTGCGGGGTGCGGTAATGTTAATAACCTGCTGGAAATGACCAGTTCATCTATCAATAAAATATCCAGGTCAATAGTGCGCGGACCCATTTTTACGGTTCGTTTCCTGCCCATGATTGTTTCTATCTCTAGTAATTGCTGCATAAGTGTTTCGGGTGCAAGCGAGGTTTCTACAGCAAGCGCCTGGTTGTAAAAAGAAGGCTGATCCGTTACACCCCATGCAGCTGTTTCGTAAATGGCAGAAGAATGAACGATATTGCCGCAGGTTTCACTGATCAGCTGGATGGCCTGTTGCAAATAAGCAGTTCTGTTGCCAAGGTTGCCGCCTATCAGCAAATAAGCTGTACTCATAAATTGGATGTATGGTCAGCTTCAAATATCTTTAAATTCATTACCATTTAATAAAAAATTATGAAGGCTTTCTTTAAAACAGTATTTGCTTCTTTGCTGGCGCTGGTACTTTTTACCGTGATCTGTATTTTTTTTGTGATTGGTCTAATTACAAGCGCCGCTTCAACGGAGAAGCCACATGTGGGGAATAATGCCGTGCTCGTGCTGGATCTTTCTACCGAGTTTAAAGAACAGTCGAAGGATAAAATTCCATTCAAAGGCCTGCTTAAGGGAGATGATGACGCTCCCTCCTTATATGATGTGGTACGTATGATCCATCATGCAAAATCTGATTCATCCATAAAAGGCATTTATATTCTTTGTGGAGATAACAGCAACGGTTTTGCTGCCAGCGAAGAATTACGCAAGGCCCTGCTTGATTTTAAAACCGGGAAAAAATTCGTGATCGCTTATGGTGAAACGATCACGCAAAAAGGATACTATGTAGGCAATACGGCGGATAAGATCTATTGTCACCCACAAGGCGGACTGGATTGGCAGGGATTTGCTGTTAACCTCATGTTCCTAAAAGGCACGCTCGATAAACTGGAGATAAAACCACAGATATTTTACGCGGGTAAATTCAAAAGCGCTACAGAACCGCTTCGCGAAACGCAGATGACAGAAGCCAACCGCCTGCAAACATCCGTATGGCTGGGCAACCTGTATGACCATTTTCTGCAGGCCGCCTCAGTTGCACGTAAGATGGATACTGCCAAATTAAGAAGCCTGGCCCTTAACGGCACCATACAAACTGCACATGATGCCCTAGCCAATGGACTGTTGGATGGATTGAAATATGATGACGAAATAAAAAAAGAACTGCTTGTTAAATTGAAACTGGAAGAACGTGATAAGATCAATTTTGTCACTTTTCATGATTACGCAAAATCGGGGAACTATAAACAAAATGAAGGTGGCGATGGGGTTGCGCTTATCTATGCCGATGGCGATATTGTTTCAGGCAGCGGCGATAATGGCCAGGTGGGAAGCGATGCTTTCCGTGTTCTCATACGCAAACTGCGTTTGGATAAAGACATCAAAGCGATCGTGTTCCGCGTTAATTCTCCAGGCGGAAGCGCACTGGCAAGCGATGTGATCTGGCGTGAGATCACACTTGCAAGAAAAGAAAAACCTGTTATTGTGAGTATGGGCGATGTGGCTGCTTCCGGCGGTTATTATATTGCCTGCAATGCAGATTCTGTTTTTGCCAATGCCAATACTATTACGGGCTCTATTGGCGTATTTAGTATCGTACCCAATCTTCAGTCTTTCTATAAAAATAAATTAGGTATCACATTCGATGGTGTAAAAACAGCGCCGTATGCCGATATGGGTAGCAGCGATAGGCCCCTGACTGAAAC
>JAQBNJ010000009.1 GCA_028288645.1 Sediminibacterium sp. | reverse complement strand
TCATTCAAAAAAATATTTGAAGAGATTCCGAGATCAGGGAACTTTGAATGGATCAACAAATAAAAACATTGACAATCCTTCCCATTGATATTTCACACGCAGATGAATTGTGCGCTCTGGCCAAATCCATTTACGTAGAATACTACCTGCATCTCTGGCATCCGGGCGGTGCAGATTGGTATATGAATGAGTATGCGTATCACCCTGAAAAATTGAGATCCGAACTGGCTGATGACAATAACCTTCATTATATCGTTTATGAGAATGAAGAACCCATGGGTTATCTTAAACTCAGGGTCAATGCAACATCGCCGGGTTTTGAAAAATACAATTATCTCGAAATAGAGAGGATTTATCTCCACAAAGCCATTGCAGGCAAGGGCATCGGGAAACAATTGATGCTGTTAAGCGAAGAGATTGCACACGAACACAAAAAAGAAATGATCTTTTTAAAAGCGATGGACACAAGTATGGATGCCATTAACTTCTACCAAAAAATGGGTTATACAAAATGCGGCACACTTGTTTTGCCTTTCCCGCAAATGAAGGAGGAATTCCGGGGAATGGTCATCCTGCAAAAAATTGTGTAGCCACTAATTAGTTTTTTTTGCCACACCCGCTCGCCTGAGCTTTGCGGGCGGGGGCGACACAGACCATCACAGAAAAAGTCTGTGGTAATCTGTGGCATCTGTGGCAAAAAGTAGTGCGCAAAAAAAATCCCCTATTCAACACAGGGGATTCTTATGGTTATCAAGGAATAAATTATATCGAACGGCGGCTTGCTGCTGTTCTTGCACCACGGCGGACATTCCACAGGTCTACAACACCAAAGCTTGCTGTTTTTCTTTTTGCTTTATTTACCTGTATTAGTCCGGTTGCTACAGTTTCTTTTACTTCTGATACCAGTTGTTTCAGTTGATTTACTTCTATTTGGACAATAGAAGGCATGACATTACTTTTCATAATATTTCCATTTTTAATATTAATAGTTGTCTGAAAGCGGACGGGAGGAAAAAATCAATTCACTCGTTAGAAGAATACTTCAAAATCACAACACCCATGAGACTGTTTATAGATCGTCGCTTCAGTTTCAGGGTGCAAATGTACAGCTATGTGACTTCATAGCAAAATTTATATACAAAAACATTGTTAAAATGGCAAAATTATGCAAAAACCTGCATTATTTTGGGTGAGTTAAGTCAGTATCCGGCGTGGAAATGTCGGTTAATGCAACTTTACCCCTGTTAGCACGTACAATTCTTGAGAATAAAGAGATCTCCCTGTCGAATAGAAAACGAAAGAAAAGCTTTGTCCAGGAAGTATGATATGAAAGGGTATTGTAATAATCAGGCGCATTTTTCCTGATCTGGGGAAGCTTGTTCCATGGCACGGAAGGGAAATCGTGGTGCTCATTGTGATATCCTACATTAAAGGCTACTTTATTAAACACACCATAATAACTATAGGTTTCCTGTTCGCCATGCGTAAGATAATGTTCCTGGATCCATCTTGCACCCAACGGATGCAGTCCAACAGAAAAGAAAAAACTCAATACCAGGAATACCACAGCTTTGGGTCCAAAGAAAAAAGCGATTGCTGAGATAAATAAGATCTGGACCAGCCAGTTCAACCCCACCCATTTATTAAATGGCTGGATCTCTTTTAATCTTGAGATGCGGAATACCTGGAACAATGGATAGAACAATAGCCAGATCACTTTACCTACAAAGAAATTATTGATCAGTTTGGCTTCCCAATAGTTTGGAAGATCGCCATCCAGCTCGTGTACACCCTGGAAAGAATGATGCTTGATATGGTATTGCTCAAAAGAAACAGAGCTCGGGAAGATCAAAGGAATATTGGCGAGAATACCGGCCAAACGGTTGGCTGCAGGTTTTTTAAACAGTAAACGGTGTGCGCACTCGTGTATCATCACAAATAAAGCATGGTCCGCAAAAGCGCCGAGTAAATAGGCAGCGCCCAATACGATCCACCAGGACTGGTCGGCAACCAACCATGAACCGGCTAACTGGAAGGCAACCAGTCCGATTATAGCTAAAAAAGTAAGCGGGTTTTTCCCGATGAGCTTACGCATATCAGGCACTTCTTTCAGAATTTCTTTTGTTCTCCCGCGATGAGGCTCACAGCACTCCACATGTATAAAGTTTTTCTTCGCTTGCATAGCCGCCAAGATAAGATTATAACTGGGGAAACAGATAGAAATGGGGGAAAAAAGCACGATTTTATGCCTTGCTTCACGTTTTTAAGGGATAAAACTTAAAATCTGTTAAGGGAATGGCCCAACTATTAATTTATATTTATTTACCAAAACTACCTGCATGGCACCATCCAACCAATCCGCTACAGCACCATGGCCCCTATGGCAAAAGATCTTTTTCCGCTTCTTTTTTATTTATTTCACGCTGAATATCGTACCGTGGACCTGGTTGGGCGGTATACCCGGCTTTAACTACGTCGCCGATTATTACGGGCAGGCGAACGACTGGATGGTGGAGCTGTGTAACAACCTGTTCTTTCATTATCCCAAAACAACGATCGTAAACAACGGCAGCGGCGATACCTCGGTGGCCTGGGAGCAGATGTATACCTACCTCCTATTCGCCCTTTCCGGCGCCCTTGTTTGGAGCATAGCCGACCGGAAACGCAGGAGTTATGCACGCGCCAATTACTGGCTGCGCACTTTTGTGCGGTATTTTATCATCATGAATTGTTTTTCATACGGCATCAACAAATTATATGCATTGCAGATGTCTTTTCCCCTCCAAAGCCAGTTGGCGACACCTTTGGGCGATTTTTTACCGATGCGTTTCTCCTGGATGTTCATTGGCTACTCCAAAACCTATGAAATGTTTTCAGGCGCAATGGAAGTATTGGCAGGGTTACTGTTGCTGAACAGGCGAACCATTACACTGGGCCTGTTCACCGGGGCGGTGGTCTTTATCAATGTGATGATATTAAACCTCTGTTATGATATCCCGGTAAAGCTTTATTCCATACATCTTGTGGTTTATTGCCTGTACCTGTTGTCCAACGACTGCAAGAGGCTGATCGATTTCTTTGTACTCAATAAAGCGGTGGCGCCAAACCATATCCATGAGAACCATCTTTCCAAAAAATGGATGCGGATCACCCGGATCGTTTTGAAACTGGCATTCATTGCTTTGTTTTTCATAAAGGATTTTTTTACCATGAGCGATTATTACCGCACCCGGGAGACGCAAAATGCCACTGAGTCCAAACCGATCCGTTCAGGCATTTACGATGTAGTCACCTACGCGATCAACAAGGATACGATCGCTCCGGCGGTTACGGATACAATCAGGTGGCGCGATGTGATCATTGAAAAAGGAGGTTTCGGCAGTGTTGGCACAACGGATACAGCTTTCAGGCAGCGTTACAGACGCGGTTATTTTAATATTGCAATGGACAGCGCACAGCAAACTGTGCTTTTCAAAAAGTCAGCAGCATCAAAAGGCCCGATTGCGAATTTCCACTTTAGCTTCCCCGACAGCAATACCGTTAAACTATGGGGCAGCAAGGGCAAAGATTCGATTTATGTACTATTGAAAAGAAGTAACCGGCATTTTCAACTGGCTGAGAAACAGTTTCATTGGATCAGTGAAGCGAACAGGTAATCATTAGGCTGGATACTGGATATTGGATGCTGGATACTGGATACTGGTTAGCAACTCTGCACTTCAGATCCAGTATCTAACATCCAGTATCCAGCATCCAGGATCGTCATTCTCATAACAATGCCATGGCATGATTTTATTATGTTTTGATAAGCACGATATCCTTATTACAACAGAATCTTAAAATCATCCCATGGAAAAAAGAATGTTAGGCATTATACTCGCCATCCTTGGCATCATAGGCCTGATCTATGCCGGCGCCAGTTTTATGAGTGGCTCCGGGGGTACAAGGAACGTAAAAAGTATTGTCGTTTTCGGTATCCTCGGCGCGATCTTTTTCGCCGCAGGGATCGGCCTGGTGAAGAATACAAGCGACAAACCGACCTAGATGCTAGATACCGGATACTGGATACTAGATGCTGGATACTAGATCCTCAGGCAGCAACTCCGCACCGCAGATCCAGTATCCAGCATCTAGTATCCAATATCCAGCAACTCCGTTCTACATCCCTATCAGGCCGCTTTCTTACTACCCATCCCATTCATCATACCTACCGCTCCTCCGGTTAATGCTCCGAGTACGGCACCTACACCGATATCGGCAATTGCACCAGTCATGTCCATCATGTTGGTAGTGCCATAATTGATCAGGTCCATGGATGCTGCGCTCAATAAACCGAGAACCAATCCCGCGCCTACACCGCCGCTGAGGGAATTGATGTTAGCCCATTTATTGAAAATGTAAGAATAGAGAAGCCCGGAAAAGATGCACCCGGCGATCAATGACCACCAGATGAAGGTATCCATGGGCCGCATCACCTGGGCAGTTGCATGGGCTGCGAAAAAATCCTTAAGGAGCATTCCGTAGAGAAGATAACCACCAAGACAGGAAACAATGCCCCCGACAATACCGGAGACAAGAAACTTTGAAGTGTTCATGAGCAATCAATTTTGGGGTAAGAAAATTTATATGACCAG
>JAQBNJ010000008.1 GCA_028288645.1 Sediminibacterium sp. | reverse complement strand
GGCACGATCACGCATTTCATTCTTGCAGCTTTTACAGCGATCATTCCATTGAAAGAATCTTCAAAACAAATGCATTCAACAGGCTGGCTGTTCAATGATGCTGCACAATCAAGGTACACCTGCGGATGTGGTTTTCCATACGCAATGTTCTCTGCAGAAGCGGTTGCATGAATGTATTTTTTGATACCTGTCATACCAACCACAAGATCTATCAATGCAGGAGGAGAGGAAGTAGCAAGACCGATCTTGAACCGTTTCTTTGCAAAAAACTCTAAGATATAATGCACACCCGGCATGATCTTCCCCCTGAGTTCTATCTTGTTCAACACGGATTGTACAATCTTTTTTTCGGCCCTTGCCAGTTCTTCGTTCCCGATATTATAATAGGCAAACCACCATTGTGTAAACTCTTTGGTACGCAGGCCCGTGGTTGTTTTATACTGTTCCTCTGTAAGGTTAACACCGTATTGTTTGAATACTTCAGAAGCGGCTTCGTTCCATAAGGGCTCACTATCTACCAACAGACCATCAATATCAAAAATGACCGTATTTAATTCCATATTGTGTGTTTGCGAAACGCAAATGTATTGGCGGATAACGATAGAATGAGGGGATTTGACTTATTTTTCTATAATCAGCCAACATTTCATCACAATGCTTACTTTGCAAGGCTTGCCAAAACGAAGCGTATGAAATTAATTGAACGTTTTAGGTATATTAAATTGATTCGTTCATTGGTTTATGGGATGGTGGGTGCGATCACGTATCCCGGGTTGGTATTGTTCAACAAGATCCGCATAGAAGGCACTGAGAATCTAAGCAAACTTCCTAAACGCAATGTACTTTTCGTAAGTAACCATCAGACATACTTCGCTGATGTGATCGCTTTCATCCATATTTTTTGCGCAGTAAAATGGCGCAAGCAAAATAAACTGGGCGCTCCTTATTATTTATTGAACCCTTTTACCAATGTATATTTTATAGCAGCAGAAGAAACCATGAATGGCAGCTGGATCAGCCGTTTCTTTAAGCTGGCTGGTGCGTTAACCGTTAAACGCACCTGGCGTGCAGGCGACAAAAATATTAGCCGCGAACGTGATGAATCAGATACCTGTAAGATAGACAAAGCGCTTGGAAGCAGTTGGGTAATCACTTTCCCGCAGGGTACTACCAAACCTTTTGCACCGGGAAGAAAAGGCACAGCGCATATCATCAAAAATAACCAACCGGTTGTAGTGCCTGTAGTGATCAACGGATTCTGGCGCGCATTTAATAAAACGGGATTGACATTCAAGAAAAGAGGATCACAACTATCTATCCGTTTTAAAGAACCGATGATCATAGATTATACGCAACCGGTTGAAGAAATACTCGACCAGGTAATGGAAGCGATAGAGCAGAGTAAGAATTATATGATGAGGAGTAAGCATCATATAATGCACTTGCTTGACAAGTAATCCCAACGCAGCTTATGTGGTAGGTGGGATAAAAAATGCTTTTAGCTCAGTAGCATCATCAGGCTTCATTTTCCCTGCCAATATCAAACGCAATTGCCTTCTGCGGAGTGCGCCATCAAACAAACGTTTTTCTTCTTCTGTTTCAGGAATAAGCTGCGGCACTGTTCGGGGCTTGCCGTTGGGGTCCAATGCTACAAAAGTGAAGAATGCCTCGTTGCTCTCGTAGATATATTGATGTAACAGATCCTCGCCCCATACGCGGATATGGATCTCCATAGAAGTGCTGAATGCCCGGCAAACCTTTGCTTCTATGCGAACTACATTTCCGAGTTTGATGGGATTCTTAAAACTTAGATTGTCTACAGAAGCGGTCATGCTTGGCGTATTGCAATGTCTCCCGGCTGCGATACCGGCCGCTATATCCATCCAGTACATTAAACGCCCGCCCATGAGGTTGCCGAATGTATTGGTATCATTGGGGAGCACCAGTTCATTCATCACGATAAAACTTTCACTTGCTTTCCTTGATTCCATTGTTTGTATTTGATGGTAAAGATACGGGCATCTCGTGAGACGTGAGTGGTGATGGTGCATTTCAAATTTTCACTGATTTGAACCACATAGTCATATAGAAAACATAGGATTTCACATAGAAGAACTATGTGTTACAACTATGTGGCTATGTTTCTATTGTGGTTCAAAAAAAAGTGAATAAACGCAATGCGAAAATTTGAAAAGCACCCGTGGTGAGTAGCGAATTGTGCGCGTCTCCGAATTTGTGTCTCACGACTGACTACTCACCACTCACGATTCATCAAATCACCACCTGCTCCAGTTTTTTTAAATACGCATCATCCACATCGGCGCCAATACCAGGCGCATCGGATAATTGCAAATGCATACCTGAATAACTGACTCCACCTATGACAGGATCGGCAAGATGCCCGAGTAAGCAGGTATCCAGATCATAAAATTTGATATTGTTTTTTGCCATTGCGAAATGCACTTTTGCAGTCAACGCAACACGGCTCTCGAGCATGCCACCCATCATACAGGCAATATTATTTTTCTCTGCAACTTCATTGATCAATATCGCTTCACGAATACCGCCGCTTTTTGCGAACTTGATATTGATATAAGCACATGCTTTGTTCCGGATGATCCGTTCTGCATCATGATGTGTAAATACACTTTCATCAGCCATAACGGGAATGGGTGAAAGCCTGCACAATTCCGGTAATAATTCATCATTCCATTTACGCATGGGCTGCTCGCAGAATTCTATGTTGAATTCGCCAAGTGCGGTTAATGCGGTTACGGCATCTTCATAACTCCATCCCTGGTTCGCATCGATCCTCAGTTTCATTGCATCACCAACGGCCAGCCTGATCTGGCGTATCCGTTCAATATCATCACTTGCGTTCTTGCCCAGTTTTACTTTAATGATGTTCACACCTTTGGCCTTGAACTCCACAGCAGTTGCCGCCATTTTTTCCGGCGTATCAATACCGATGGTGAGGTCGCTCTCAATGTCTTTTCTTTCACCGCCAAGAAATTTATATAAAGGCTGACCGGCCGCTTTGGCCGCGATATCATATAAAGCAAGATCGAAAGCGCTTTTGGCGGTGTAATTGCCGGCGGTGAAGAGATCCAGTTCTTTGAGCCTGTCGTCGATGGTGTCTGCCAGTTTGTTCTTCCAGAGTTTGGCAAAATCTTTGGCCATCTCGAAACAGGTGGCCTGCGTTTCCCCGGCGATCATAGGAAAAGCGGAACATTCTCCCACGCCCGTAATGCCTTCACTGGTATGGATCCTGATAAAAAGGTTTTGTGCGAATTCCATCGTACCCGTTGCAATGGTAAATGGCACCATGGGGATGGTGTATTTGTAGATCTCAGTATGCGTTATGGTCATGCGCGAATTTATTGAAGAAGTTTGTGGTTTGTGGTTTGGAGTTTGTGGTTGCCTAAAGAAAAGGAGACCTTACAAAGTTAAATAACCCCAAACTACAAACTACAAACCCCAAACTTCTCCCATAGCGTGAAATTTCCCGTTTTTTAAAATAAATACCCCTTTTCTCGAAAACCGTTTTTTACTTAACGTTCGTGTACCGATATTCGCATCACGAACACCTGTTAGCATGAATATTTCCTTCGACAACACTGAGAATGCCTTTGCGTATAAAACGGACAAGGAACTGAAAGGTGCACGCTTACTGTTCAAGACCATGGAATATCCCTGGTTTGTGCAGTTAGGTACGCGCCTGACACCTTTTGTCATGAAAACAGGCTTCCCTATTCATGGCCTTATCAGGAAAACCATTTTCAAACAATTTGTTGGCGGAGAAACACTGGAAGAAACCGCGGCAGTTGGTTCTGTATTGGGAAAATATGGCGTGCAGGTAATATTGGATTACGGTGTGGAAGGGAAAGAAGGTGAAGATAGTTTTGATCATGCCACAGAAGAATTTATCCGTGTGATCAACTATGCAGCCACACAAAGCAATATTCCTTTTATCAGCGTGAAAGTTACCGGGCTTGCACGTTTCGCGCTTTTGCAAACATTGGACGAGGCCCCGCGTTTACGCAGCGGTATTCACGATCATGAAGAAGAAACAGCAGAATGGGACCGTGTGCGCGACAGGATGTACACTATCTGTGAAGCTGCGGCCGAAAAGAACATCGGCGTATTGGTGGATGCGGAAGAAAGCTGGATACAGGATCCTGTTGACAGGCTCACCATCGAAATGATGGAGATCTTCAATAAAGACAAAGCGATCGTTTACAATACCATCCAGTTATACAGGCACGACCGGTTGCATTTTCTCAAACTTTCGCACCAGATT
>JAQBNJ010000565.1 GCA_028288645.1 Sediminibacterium sp. | reverse complement strand
GGGCGCGGGAAAAGTAATTCTTTATTCAAATACAAAAAATGCAGGCGCTATTAAGTTGTATGAAAAGATAGGTTTCGTGCACCTGCAACCGGAAACAGGCGTGTATGCCCGCGCCAATGTAAAAATGGTGATCGGAATAGAGGAAGCGATCGCGGGTGCTGAAAACTATCGTGCTGCATTTGAACAGGACGCAATTATAAAATAAATAAAACCATAAATAAAATCATGGAACTCCTTACCGACATACTGGTTCGCAGAACGAATCATTCAAAATTAACAGAAGTAGATTTTACCGCGCTTGAATTTGGAAAACATATTTCCGACCACATGCTTGTTTGTGATTATTCAGATGGCGAATGGCACGCACCACATATTGTACCTTTTGGAAACCTGGTAGCCAGTCCTTCAATGCTTGCCCTGCATTATGGGCAAACCGTGTTCGAAGGAATGAAAGCATTCCGCATGGAGGATGGCGGAATCAATATTTTCCGGATGGAAAAACATTACAAACGGTTTGTACGCTCACTGGAAAGAATGTGCATGCCGGTAGTACCCAAAGAAATTTTTGTGGAAGGCTTGTCGCGGCTGGTAGAACTTGATGAAGCATGGATACCAACACAACCCGGCACTGCTCTATACCTGCGACCGTTCATGTTTGCCAGTGAAGCAAGATTCGGATTAAAAGTTGCGGATGAATATCGCTTTATCATTTTTACGGGCCCTGTACCTGCATTGTTCGGACATACGATCAAAGTAAAAGTTGAAACAAATTACATCCGGGCCGCGAGGGGAGGAACCGGTTTTGCAAAATGCGGTGGCAATTATGGCGGCTCATTTTTCCCGACACTCCAGGCAAAAAAAGAAGGATATGATGCGGTGCTGTGGACCGATGCTGCAGAAAATAAATACATCGAGGAATCAGGTTCCATGAACATTATGTTCGTGATCAATGATACACTCGTAACACCTCCCATATCAGATTCTATCCTGGATGGTGTAACACGCGATTCATTGTTGACCCTTGCCCGTGACCTTGCTTATAAAACAGAAGAACGCCCGGTATCTGTACAGGAACTGGAAGATGCTTTTGCAAAAGGAACGATCACCGAGGCATTTGGTGCAGGTACTGCAGCAGTAGTGGCGCCTATCGGCACGATCCATATCAATGGCGTGGATCATTCAATACCCGCTTACACAAAAACAAGTATTTCCACACGACTAAAATACCGGATGGAACGTTTGCGTACAGGAAAAGAGGAGGATAAATTTGGCTGGAATCATATCGTTTAGGTTAGTTTGATACCATGGCTCATGCGAATGGGCCATTTTTTTTATCATATCAAATTACCTGTAAACTTATTTTCCTGCCTAATCCAAACTCGAAGATCCGGTACAGTGTGGAAAGCTGGATATCACATTGACCATTCTCCAGTCTTGAGATATAACTTTTTTTTGTTCCGATCTTATCTGCAAGCTGCTCCTGTGTTAGTTTTGCTTTTTTCCTGGCATCTTTCAGCATTTCGCTGATGATAAAATACTGTGCTTTTTTTTCGAATGCATCCCTTGCTTTTGTTCCACGTTTGCCGTATTCGAATTCAAGCAGCTCTTCAAAATTGGTAACGTCCTTTATAGTTTTACTTTTCATGATGTTTTTGTTGAAAATATTCTTTTCTTAATTTTTGTGCGAGGCGTATTTCCTGTTCAGGTGTTTCTTGTGTTTTCTTTTGAAATGCATTAAATAAAACAACCAGATTTGCTTTATCAAAGCAACAAAATATTCTGAAAATGTTTCCTGCACATGCTACTCTTATCTCATACAAGCCATCTGTTCCAGACAAATGTTTAAGGAATTTTTCCGGCACTCTTTCAACTGTCCTGATAATACTAAATACAAATTTGATTTTGTTTTTAACCCGTACTGATTGTTCCGAGTAAAATGCAGAAAAATGCCCATCATAAAAACTAATCGTTCTTTCCTGTTTCAAAATATAAAGGTAACTTTTAAGTTAACATTCAAAAAATAAATTTCCAACTTAAAATTACCCGAACCAATAGGAAAGCAATTAGGTATTTACCGCATAAAATGTGTGAAAAACACGGATAATCTGCGCTTTATCAGGCAGAATTCAGAAGCCTCGTTATGATGTAGTATATCAGTGAAAAGCCGGTCAGTCATTGATCCGGTCAATGCCTTTTTTCTTGTCTTCGTCCTTCATAAGGAACATCACCATTAATAAAAAAAGGACAAATCCACCGCGAAATGCAATAGGTATTATTTCAAGATCGATAGCCAGTTGCGTAAATTGCGTAGGGTCAGTATGCATGGTGGAGGGGTTTTGGTTTTATCGCATCATAAACGCTTGCAAATGTTTATGATGCGATAAAAGTAGATCAACTGCTTTTTCCAAACAACGGGTAAAATCCCGTATTTACCAGGAATAACCCTGCTAACAATCGTTAGTATATTTTATTATCTTTGCGCCTCAAAAACTGAATATGTCTAATAGGACCGTTTATATCGTATCAGCCGTTCGTACGCCGATCGGCAGTTTTGGTGGTAGCCTGAAAGATTTTTCTGCACCACAACTTGGCGCCATTGCTATTAAAGCCGCTGTTGAAAAAGCCGGTATTCAACCTTCTGATGTGCAGGAAGTACTAATGGGTTGTGTGATCCAGGCCAATACCGGCCAGGCCCCGGCACGCCAGGCATCTAAATTTGCCGGTCTTCCCGACAGCGTGATCTGTACTACTGTAAATAAAGTTTGTGCAAGCGGTATGAAAGCCATCGCGCAGGCGGCGCAAGCCATACTGTTGGGAGATGCTGATATTGTTGTTGCCGGCGGTATGGAAAGTATGAGTAATGTTCCTTTCTACAGTCCCAATATGCGATGGGGCAATAAGTATGGCAACGTGAACCTTATTGATGGGCTCGCAAAAGATGGCCTTACAGATGTATATCATAATTACGCCATGGGCAATGCGGCTGAACTTTGCGCGAAAGAATGCAATATCAGTCGCGATGACCAG
>JAQBNJ010000556.1 GCA_028288645.1 Sediminibacterium sp. | reverse complement strand
AAGGAATTATTTTTGATGGGGAAATGTATCACTTCGTTGCCCGGATTTGTGTACCCGCCAAAGATCAGGCTATCAGATTTACCGGACATTTTTACCTGCGCGAGCAGCACATTCGGCTTTACGTTCCCGGATATATATTTTTGATAGTTCAGGTGAATGATACCAATCGTTGATGCAATAAATATATTCTGCTGGTCGTAAGGATAGATATACTCAAACCCTGATAATAGCTTGCCGGTAAGTTCCGGAAAATAAGTTAGTGAAGGTTTATTCACATCACCCGCAAAATTAACTACGCCGATCTTTTTGCCTGCACAGAACCAGATGTTTCCTTCTGCATCTTCAGTCAGGTACTGGATCATTATATTTCCAAACACGTTGTACAAAAGGGGCGAGGGATGAAATCTTTTTTTCTCCGGATCAAACTCATAGATCCCTTTTTCTGTTGCCAGAACAACCCTGTTCTTTACCCGGAATATGTTGTTGCGTAAGGTAGATGGTAAGCCATCTTTCTCTGTGAACAACTCATGTTTATAGGAGAGGCCATCAGGCGCCAGCATTATCCTATATACACCCCTGTATGGGTGCGATGCCCACACCACATTATTGTTATCAATGGCGAGAAAACGCAGCGATTCATACAAGCCTTTAATATCACCCAGGTTGGTAAACGTATTGCCGGCATACTTTAGCATTTTAAGACCTGCATAAGTGCCCGTTAAAATATTTGCTGCAGGGTATACGGAAGAAGTAGGCAGGAATATCCAGGAGCCTGATCCCGCAGTTAGCTGTACCGCCTCATTTTTCGTGATGAGAAAACTGCCGTTGTGATGCCCGAGCAATAATTTTTGATTGATCACATCAAGCCGCCATGATTGTCCCGCGCTGTTCTTTATTTTCAGAAAATCTCCTTTGGAAAAACTCAGGTCCTTCGCGTTCTGTGATAATGCAGCAACCCAGGCGCCATCAGAAGTAGCCACATACAGGGAGTTGTCGTATACACGTACCGAATGACCCGCTAATTCATCCGGTTTTCCCGGCTTGATATATTTGATTGCGGCGTTATAGGCAATGAAACTGATACCGTTGTTTAGTCCTGTCCATAAATTATGGTCTTTATCGAGAAATACAGACAGTATATTGTTATTCTGCAATCCTTCGGGGCGTGCAACCTGCTGCACCACGGCGCCATCTGAATTAATGATCAGGCAACCTTCTGAAGTTGTGCCGGCAACAAATTCAGTGCTGTTGATCTGCTCAAAACAGTAAATATGACTTTTAATAAAGCTCTTATCTGCGCCGGTAACTTTCTTCTTTAAAACTCCTTTGTGCAACAGGTATAAGCCGTCCTCCAATGAACTTATGAGGAGGCTGTCACCTCCAAGCGCCACCATGCCGGTAACTTCAAACTTTGGCGCTGAAGATTCTGTATTAAGCGGTGTCCATTCATTATTCACCAGTTCAAAAAACCCTTTTTTCTTATCCTGTGCAAAAAGCCTGTCGCCGGTCTTTTTCATGATCGCCCAACCATTTTCGGCGGGATAGGCACGGATAGCATCGTTCTTATATTCAAAGATCCTGTCCCATGTGCGGAAAAAAACGGAGTGTTTAAAAACCTCGATTTCCCAAACATCCGTAAAAGTGCTGTATTGTTTAGGTATCAGGTTCTTAAGCGAAGTATACTGTAAAACGCCGCGGCTGTCAGGTGCATAATACCCGAGCTCATCCTGCCCGCCCGCATAAATGCGATCTCCATCCAGGCCAATTGAACGAAGAATGCTCTTATTGGGTTGCGGGTATAAGTTCCAGTAATGGGCATCATACACCAGTAATCCTTCATTATTCGCGAAGTACATTCTACCCACTGAGTCCTGCCTGATGTCCCAAGTCTGCGATCCACCCTGGAAAATGTTATTATTGAAATTGAGGATCTGCGGGAGGCCAAGGGTATTCTGTGCCCGGCTGCCCGGGCAAAAGAAAAAAAATAATAAAACAGCGAAACACCATTTCATGGTATAAATATAATAAATTGATATGATGTGGCATTGATGTATTTTAATAATCTTGATAATCAATTGATTATGATTTTTTGATGTAGTTTTGATGTACCTTATTTGCTCTCCGCATCTGTTAAAGAGGTCTAAATTTGTCCTGCTTGTTTATTTTTTTGCCTTAAAACCAAAATTCTTGCCGTATGAAAAAACTCTCCAAAGGAGGGCTTGTCCTTTTGATGCTCCTTCTATCTGCCATTTCCTGGGCGCAGAACAAATCAATTACAGGGAAAGTCTTAGATGAAAGTAATGCTCCCTTAGCCGGGGCCTCAGTTACAGTAAAAGGTACCACTCTGGGTGCTAACACCAACGATCAGGGAGGATTCACCCTTTCTGTACCTGCTACTGCTAAAACCCTTGTTGTTTCTTCACTGGGTTATGCCACAAGAGAAGTGGCTATCTCAGGAAATTCCATTTCCGTATCTCTTTCCAGATCCATTTCCAACCTGGATGAAGTAGTGGTGGTTGGTTATGGAACTCAAAAGAAGGTTAATGTAACTGGCGCTATTTCCAGCGTCAGGGCGCGCGACCTTGAAAATGTGCCAAACGGGCGTATTGAACAAACGCTCCAGGGCCGTGTATCCGGTGTAACCATTCTTCAGAATTCCGGCCAGCCGGGTTCGGGTTCTACCATCAGGGTAAGAGGTATTACCACCTTCAATAATAACGAACCACTTTGGGTGGTTGACGGTGTAGTGGTAGATGCCGGCGGTATCGGTTATCTTAACCAATCCGATATTGAATCCATCGAAGTATTAAAAGATGCCACTTCCGCTTCTATTTATGGTACGCGCGCTGCAGCGGGTGTTATCCTTGTAACAACCAAAAAAGGTAAATCGGGAAAACTGAGCGTTAGTTACAATGGTTTCTACGGAACATCGGCTCCTGCCAAGATGCTCGAACTTCTCAATGCCTCACAATATGCTACGCTGATGAACGAACGTTCTGTTGCTGGTGGCGGTGCGGTGTTATATTCAGATGTTGCCTCATTAGGCGTAGGTACAGACTGGCAGAAAGCTATCTTTAACAACAGTGCCCCAAGATACCTGCATGAAGTGAGCCTGAGCGGCGGTAGTGAAAAATCTACTTTCTATATGTCTGCCGGTATCCAGGATCAAACAGG
>JAQBNJ010000534.1 GCA_028288645.1 Sediminibacterium sp. | reverse complement strand
AAAAACGGATGCCTGCATTGACAGAGAACTCCGGAGTGATATTATATTTATCACCCACATAGATCGCCGATTCAAGCGCCTGTTCAGCAGGTACGGTATTAATCGCCACAAGCGATTGGTTCGAAGTTGGTTCAAAAGTACCGGGATGTATCTTGTAATAAATAGTATGTATTCCGAAATTGATCGAATGCTTATTGTTTGGATTATAGTTGAACTCCGTTCTGAAATGTGTCTGGTTGATATCGTATTTTAGACGGTATGCATTTAGAACTACCTGGTCGCTGCTTACTTCATAATCATACCGATCCATACCACCCGATACCACGCTAAAGAACCTGTTGTTGAAAATATGTTTCCATTTAACAATGGCGTTCTGGTTTCCGTATTTATATGAGGTATCGCTGTTGAGTTTAAATTTATCGTGACTAAAATATCCTGTCAGGTAAATGGTATTTTTTGGATCGATGGCGCTGGTGAGATTAAGGTTCAGATCATAAAAAGAGGCACTGCTGTTTGCATACGCGGAATTAGGGATCGTTTTTAATACCCAGTCAGAATAAGTTGTTCTTCCTCCCAAAATAAATGTTGTCTTTCCTTCTTTATCCAGCGGACCTTCCAGTGTTAAACGGCTGGTGAGTATCCCGATTCCTCCTGTACCTGATAATTTTTTGCTGTTACCGTCACGTGTTGACACATCAAGCACCGAGGATAAACGCCCGCCATATTTTTCAGGAATAGCGCTTTTATACAGCTCCACACCTTTTACAACATCGGTATTGAATGCGGAAAAGAATCCAAATAAATGCGAGGGATTATAAATGGTAGCATCGTTCAGCAGGATAAGATTCTGATCAGCCGCACCACCACGTACATTAAAACCTGTACTTGCTTCACCAACCGAAGTAACACCGGGCACTGTCAATACCACGCGTAAAATATCGGATTCACCCAATACGCTTGGTACCTGCTTAATGGTCCGGATATTTACTTTATCAACACCCATCTGCGTGCTTCTTACATTCGAACGTTTGTCTGTAGTAACGGTCACCGCTTTCAGGCTCGCAACATAATCTTCGAGTTCAACAGTTAATTTTCCATCAGAATACATCACCAATTGCCGTTTGGTGTCTTTCATTCCGAGGCTGTTGATATGCAGTGTCTGGCGGCCTTTTGGTAAAGTGATCGCGAAATAACCAAACTGGTCGGTAATGGTTTTGATAGAAGGCGTATCAACATACACGGATGCACCACTGATCGCTTCGCCGCTTTTTATGTCGCGAACGTAACCGGTTAGCCGCGCGTTGCCTTTGCCAATGATGCTGCTTCGCTGGCCTATCTCGAACAATTTCTTTTCTATGGATGCTTTGAGTTTTTCTTTATCATCATCTGTTCCCGGTAAAACCATTGCGGGTTCTGAAGCAGTATCTGTCGCAGTTTTTTTTCTGTCGAAAAAATCTGCTGCCAGCGAAGTCTGTATCTTATATTTTTTTGTGATGTACACGCGGTTCTGGTCATCCACCGCGAACTGGAAAACAGAATGTTGCAAGGCAAGTTGCATTACCTGGTCGAGTGTTGCATTCTCTGCTTTTACGGTGATGAGCAGGCTATCCGTTTCAACAGGATCGAAATAAAAATGATATGGGGTTGATTGTTCAACCAGTTCAACAAATTTCAATAAAGAAACATCGGTGACATTGATGGTAATGCGTTTATCAGCCTGGCCCATCGCGCAGTCAGCTACCGCAAAGAAGCAGCAGATCAGGATCGGTATGTATAACCTGGTCAAACGCATAGTTATTTTTTCAACTGTTCATAATAGATAGCCGCCTGCACAACGGTTCCGGCAGGATCTTTTTTGAAATTGATCTCCCGCCGGTTTAAAAACTTACGGAGTTCAGCACGTTGTTCTTTAAACAAGGATAAGAGGTCGCCTTCTCCTGAGATCAAATGATATTTTCCATCCTTTTCTATATAATAGTCATCATGCTCTGTAAATTTTGTGATCTTATCCGCAGCATTCATCGAATTCTCGATTCGTTTCTGGTATTTGCCCAGCACGGTTAGCGTTCCCTTATATAATCTTTCATAAAAACCGGTGCTCATCAATGCGGGAGTGCTGCTGTCTGCAACTATTCTTACAAAATTGTTTTTACCGATAGTGAAATAACTGATCTTTTCGCCCAATAATTTTACATTCAGTTCTTTCGAAAAATTTTTGGACACCAGTACATCGCGCGACATATCATACATCAATGGCACATCTTCATATAAACTGCCATTGTAAAACAGGTTGCCCTGCCTGAATTCTTCACTGATAAAAAAAGGATGGCCCACTATGCGGTTCCAGTATCGCTCGTAAGCAACCCCATTGTATAGATAACTTCCGGCGCCTATGCTTTTCATGTATTGCGAACGGGTAGATGAGAGTGATCTATTTAAAAAGGAAGAATCCGTAGCAAGATCCTGGGCATTGATAGCAGTAAGTTTTGTAAAAACACAAACAAGAATAAAAAGGACCTTTTTTTTCATTGCAGATCTTCGTTATGGCGCCCATCGTTAAAAGAGATATGAAAGATACCTTAAATATGTATTAAATACACATCTTTATAACAAAAAACGCGAAACCCTCCTATTTTTCGGTGAATTGGCTATGGACCGTAACTTTGGCCCTAGAACATTATTATGAGAAGACTGGTTTATATAGCTGCGGTTTTGCTGTTTGCCTGTGGCGGAAAGCAACAGGATTACCGGAAAGCAGAAGATGCATTGGATGCCGGCAGGGAATACATCAATGCCTGTATGCAGGGCGATTTTTCCAGAGCCGCTTATTATACTTTACCCGGAGAAAAAAGCAGGCAGGTGTTGGAACGGATTGAAAAAGCTTACCGCGAGACAGATA
>JAQBNJ010000503.1 GCA_028288645.1 Sediminibacterium sp. | reverse complement strand
TTTTCATTTCCATGGCATGTATTGCCAGCCTGTGCGCATCGGCGCAAACTTCTGAAGCGTATTTTTTATCAGCACCGTGCTTAACGCCCGATGGACAAACCGTGGTCTTCAGTTTTGAAGGTGACCTGTGGAAAGCCGCGGTATCTAATGGTATAGCGGTTCGCTTAACTGCCATGCAGGGATACGAGAACAATGCAAAAATATCACCCGACGGAAAATGGGTGGCGTTTACCGGCAGGCAGATGGGTAATTCGGATGTTTATATTATGCCATTGGCGGGTGGTGATATCAAACAACTCACTTTTCACAGCGCGGCCGATGATATGAACAGTTGGAGCTGGGACAGTAAGAAGATCTATTTTACATCAACACGTGGCGGCCAGTTATCGGGTTACACTGTGGGCATTGATGGCGGCACCGCGCAGCGTTTATTCGGCGATCATTATTTTTTACTTGATCATGGTTTGTTCGAACACCCATCCAGCGGGGAGATATTTTTTAATGATACCTGGGAAAGCAGCAGCCAGGTGGCTCGCAAAAGATACAAAGGGCCATTCAATCCAGATATTCAATCCTATAATATCAAAACCAAACAATATAAAAAATACACCGATTGGGAAGGAAAGGATTTCGGAACAACCATTGACAAGAATGGCAATATTTATTTTGTGTCCGATGAAGTAAATGGCGAATACAATTTATATGCGTTGGATAAAGGCAAGAAAGTGGATCTCACAAAATTCAACACTTCCATCAAAACACCGATGGTAAACGCCAACGGCGGAAAGATCGTGTTTGAAAAAGATTACCAGTTATGGGTATACGATGTATCAAAGAAAACAAGTGAAAAACTGGATATCAAATTATTCCGCAATAATATTCTTCCTGCGGAAAAAGACTATGATGTGACCAGGAGTATTACCAATTTCGATATCTCACCTGATGGTAAAAAATTGGCGTTCACTTCACGAGGCGAATTGTTTGTGAGTGATGTGGATGGAAAATACATCCAGCACATCAACAAGAAAAATGCAGAACGCGCAAGGGAAGTAAAATGGATGAGCGATAATAAAACATTACTTTTTAACCAGACAGCAGGCGGCTACCTGAATTTATACACGGCTACTGCAGACGGAAGCAGCCTGATAAAACAGATCACCTCAGATAAAAAAGATAACCGTTCTATCGCACTTAATAAAACAAAAACTAAAGCCGTTTATCTCAGCGGGCGCGATGAAGTTCGCATGATCGATCTGAAAACACTGGAAACTAAAATGCTGGTGAAAGATGAGATCTGGGCCTTCCAGAATTCAGATCCCGGCTTTGCTCCCAATGATGAGTATGTTTATTTTACCGCGATAAGAAATTTTGAGCAGGATATTTTGATCCATAACCTGAAAGACAATAAAACCATCAATTTGACCAATACCGGTGTTACTGAATCCGGCCCGGTATGGTCGCCCGATGGCAAATACATTTACTTTAATTCTGCACGCACCAAACCATCCTATCCTTTTGGTCCGCAAAATCCGAGAATATACCGGATGCCGTTGGAGAGGATCGATGATCCTTATCGCAGCGATAAATACAACGAACTGTTTAAAGTGCCGGAGAAAAAAGATAAAGATTCCACTGCTAAAAAAGACACCACTAAAAAAGAACCGGTGGCACCACCAACTATTACAGTGGATGTTGAGAATATTATGGACAGGCTTGAGCAGGTGGGCCCATCCTTCGGTTCGCAGTTCCTGTTGAATGTAATACAGAAAGGAGATAAGACCTTTGTACTGTACACAAGTGATCATGCGGAAGGAAGGGGAGCTTTATGGAAAACAACCCTCGAGCCATTTGAAAATCCAAAAACAGAAAGGATCACCGGCGCTGACGGCGGTGGTTTTGACTACGCTGATGCGCCGGATAAGTCGATGTTACTTTTTAACGGCGGCATTTATAAACTAAACCTCGACGCCAACCGCGTGGACCCTGTTACGCTCGCCAGTACGTTCCGGAAAAACCTCTCCGCAGAATTTGCGCAGATCTTTGAAGAAGCCTGGGCACAGGTGGAAGAAAATTATTACGATGAAAAATTCCATGGGCTCGATTGGCTGGCCACTAAAAAAAGGTACGAAGCATTTATTCCCAAACTGAACAACCGTTCCGATCTGCGTATATTATTGAGTGATATGCTGGGTGAATTAAATTCTTCGCACCAGGGCTTTACCTCCAATGGAGATGAGGAGAATCTCAATCTTTCCAGCCGTACCATGGAAACCGGAATTGTGTTTGAGAATACAGATCCATACAAAGTAAAATACGTTGTGAAGAGAAGCAATGCGGATAAAAAATCGGTTGATGTTCGTCCCGGCGATGTATTAACGAAAGTGAATGATGAAGCGGTTGATCAAAACATCGATCGCAATTATTATTTCAGCAAGCCATCTCTCGATAGGGAAGTGAAGTTAAGTTTCAACCGCAGTGGTCAATCGGTAGACGTAAAGATCCATCCGCAGGCCACGCTGGCAAACAATCTGTATGATGAATGGATAGACAATAACCAGAAACGTGTTGATGATAAAAGCAAGAACCGCATTGCCTATCACTGCATGAAGAACATGGGAACACCTGAACTGGAAAAATTCCTGATCGATATGACACAGGATTTTTATAAGAAAGATGCAATGATCCTGGACCTTCGTTATAATACCGGCGGTAACGTACATGATGAAGTATTGAAATTTTTAAGTCAACGCGCCTACCTCCAATGGAAATACCGCGAGGGGAAATTGACGCCGCAGGCAAATTTTGCACCGGCCGATAAACCAATCATCCTTCTTGTCAACGAGCAGTCGCTGAGTGATGCGGAAATGACCACACAAGGTTTTAAAGCATTAAAACTCGGTAAGATCGTTGGAACAGGAACCTACCGCTGGATCATCTTCACAAGTGGTGCGGGATTGGTAGATGGGTCATTTATCCGTTTGCCCAGCTGGGGTTGTTATTCACTGGATGGAAAGGACATTGAAAAAACAGGGGTTGATCCGGATATCCTTGTTAATATGAATTTCGAGGACCGCATCAACAAACGCGATCCGCAATTAGACAGGGCGATAGAAGAGATATTGAAACAGTTGAAGTAGATAATCAGTAAATGAGTGTACAGGAATTTCTAAGAAATGTAAACTGTCAACCCGTTGTTCAGTTTGATAGGAACAATGATCGACTGCTACTTCTTGATTTTACAGAAGCAAACAAAGAATTAACAGCTGATATCATCGATGATACAGCGCGTTTCTCAGGTTATATCCGCACGAAACTTCAAACCGCCAATGCCAAATTCGGTATTGGTGGTTATGATGAACATCGCACTGTTTATAGCAGAAGCAAAGTATTCGATTCAGCCAACGGAGAAGAGCCGCGGCGTTTACATTTAGGAATAGATATCTGGGGCGATGCAGGCACACCAGTATTTTCACCATTGGATGGAACTGTGCATAGTTTTGCATTTAACGATCAATACGGCGACTATGGAACGACGATTATTTTACAGCATGAAATAAACGGGTATTCATTTCATAGTTTATATGGCCATCTTTCATTGAAAGATCTTGACGGGTTAACTGAAGGAAAGGCCGTTAAAGCCGGAGATCTGATCGCACATTTTGGAGTACCCAACGAAAATGGCCACTGGCCGCCGCATCTTCATTTTCAGTTGATCATTGATATGGAAGGGAAGCACGGCGATTATCCCGGTGTGTGTAAATACAGAGAAAGAAAAAAATATTTAGCGAATTGTCCCGATCCTGATCTTTTGCTCAACATGATGCGGCATGCAATATAGAAATGGAGTTTACAAATTGATCAGTGTTCCAAACATACTGCAACCAAACCGTGCCTCTGTGCCTCCGTGTGCAAATTAATTCTCACACAGAGACACGGTTTTATTCAAGCATTCAAAAGTGTTCCTGTAATTTCTTCCCACTCATCTTTCAACGACAGGTTTGATAATGCTTTTCCCGCCCTTCGATACCAATACCCGGCGTTACCAATATCTCCTTC
>JAQBNJ010000500.1 GCA_028288645.1 Sediminibacterium sp. | reverse complement strand
CCACGATAATGAAACATTGCGGACCCTCGTAATCAATATCAGCGTTAATCCTTTTGAGCTGAGCCAGAAATGGGATGAAGTGATGGAGACCATGAACATCGTTAACCGCGACATCAGCCAGCAGGATGTTCTGATGAGTGTGAATTATTTCAAGCTCCGCAAGATCAAAAAAATGTTCGATGAGAACCAACGCGATATGGAACATGCAAACTTTGACGAACAGATGAAACTCATTGAAGTTCATCAACACCTTAAAGAAATAGAAAGAGAATTGACCAAACAGTTAGGGACCGTGATCATTAAGTAACCCTCAGTGCATCTCTGTGTATTCCGTGTCTCTGTGGTGAAAAAAAAAAGCTAAGCGGAGGATTCACCACAGAGACACGGAATACACAGAGTTACACAGAGTTTTTTGCGAGGATCATATCACTATAGCTGTGATGAATGAGATCTGATTCTGCTATTTCAAATGCTTTCATATACTGATCACACTGTAATTTCAAATTGTTGATTGTTTTGGAAGGATCGGCAAGGTTGCCGGCTTCTATTTCTACAAATGATCCGAGACCCGGCACTTCATCCAAATGAAATTTTACGTTATCGATGTAAAAGATCTTCCGGTATTTATCAACCACTACTTTTATGCCTAATGCTTTTTCAAGTAACTGTTCTGTAGCAGGCCCATCCGTCATTTTACTCAATGAAAAATCAGATTGTTTGGGGCCCTCCTGGTCGGGGCGGTTGTAGAAGATGAGGGTGTTCTCGATATTGCCCTGTCTTAATTTCAAACGGCCGGAGGGCACATTGAAATAAGTGTCTTTCTGGTGGTCGAGGCCAACAAAGCGCGCGCCTTTTGAAAGCAAAAATGCTTCCACTTTTTCAGGGTGAAAGCATTTTGCTTTTATTTCGATATTGATATAACTCATTATTTTTCTGAGGGATTCTTTTTACCTGCGAGTAATTTTTCCAATGCGGTTTCGAGGCGGCGCTGGCGGGTTTCTTCTTTTTTGGCACCTTCTATCCAGGTCACATATTCTTTCTGGTTGGTGAAAGATAAAGAGCTGAAGAATTCCTGGGCTTCTTTATGTCTTGTGAACAGTTTACCCAATTCAACCGGGGGTACTACCAATCTTTTTTCAAAATCGATCGAGTTGATCTCGCTACTCTTCATTTCTGAGAAGGCACGGGTACGGTTAGGGATCTTATCATGCTTCTTGAAACGCATAGCGCTCCATACATGGTCGAGGGTCACCTGGCGAACACATTCGTATTCGTTTTTGGTAAGCATTTCCCAACTGCAGTCGCGGTTAAGGTCGCTCACGATCTTGCTGGTCGTTTTAGGATAGGCCACCCATAACTTGGTGTCTTCGTGCAGGGCCGGGAAAACCTCTTTGAGTACATTGTTCAGCTGGTTCTGGCTCAAGGCAAATACCAGGGCAAAATCAACTTTTTTACTTTTCAATAAGGGCGTTACGTTCTTTGCATACGTAAGCTTGGCAAATTGTTTTTCGATGGCAGATGGGAGGCCCTGGATCAGCAGGTTCTTTTCATCCTTCAATTGCAGTTTCTCGAGTACGGTCTGATTTGACATGCCTGAAAGAAAATTTACGTGGGGAAATAAAGGAGTGCAAAGTTAAAAAATTGTTGCCATTTCCCGCAAACAAATCAGGCTTATTTTGCGCTTACACCCTGATTTTACAAGGAATTTGCAGCTTTTTGGGCTTGTATATCAATTTTTACTAATGGGCCTGTAATATTTTCTGGCAATATCATCCACGATCTCTTTCAGCCGCTCGGTCCTTTTTTCATCGATCGGGTGACTGAGCACGTATTCGGGGGTACGGCCGGTGTTACGGAACCAGATCATTCTTTCGAGAAAAACAACCGCTTCCTGTGCTTTGTAGCCGGCCATCGCGGTGAGGATAGCACCCAGTTCATCTGCCGCCATTTCATCTTTTGTATCAAAACCGCGAATCACGCCTACATAATCGCCATTTGCATAGGCCATCCGGAAAAAATCTTTTGTTTCAAGCGGGTTGGCCGCCAGTGAAGCAGCAAGGTCCTTGCCACCGAGGTATTGTTTGAGGTATTGTTTCATTCTTATATCGCCATGCTTCAATACCACATGGGCAATTTCGTGGGCAAGCACAGCCGCAAGGGAGCCTTCGCTTTGGGTAACGGGTAATAAAGAAGAATACACTGCTATCTTACCTCCCGGAAAACACCAGGCATCCGCTTTTCTTTCCTCGATGAAATTGATCTCCCAGAAAAAGCCCTCGAGCTCTTTGGCCGCCCCTTTGCCCTTATAATAATCTTTAACAGCAACGATGACCTGGTTACCTACCCTGTTTACAGTTTCCAAATCAGGGTTTTCTCCAGCCGCGATCTTTTTGTGTGATGAGAGGTACTGCCTGTAAATATCCAGGGCCGTTGTTTGAATTACTGAATTGCTTTGGAGAGGCCACGTATTCGTTTTCTCCGTGGCACGCATGCCTGTACTGGTTAATTGCATGGATAAAAGACCAAGAAAAACGAGTTTTCCTCTCATAACAGTTTTGAATATCGGGGCCAAAAGTTAGCAGTTAATCATTAATAGTCGGAAACACCGGGGCTATTAATTATTAACTATTAACTGACTACAATACTGTTGCATATTATTTACTTCTTATAATATTTTAATGCTTCAGGCATTACCTCCCTGATCTTCGTTATCCGGTCCGCATCGCTCGGGTGGTCGGAAAGGAAGGCTGGTGGCTTTGAACTATTGGCGCTTAGCGCAGCCATTCTTGTCCAGAAATCAACCGCTTCCTGTGGATTGTAACCGGCAGCAGCGGCGAAGATCAAACCATAATGATCCGCTTCCAGTTCCTGTTTACGTGAATTCGGCAACAAGGCACCATATTCTGCGGTTACCCCATATACATTATTAAAGATATTAGCGGCTTTTGCATTGCCACTTAAAGCAACTCCGCCTAAAGCACCAAGTCCCTCTGCTGCCATCTGCTGGCTCATTCTTTCTTTCCCGTGTCCAAACAATGCGTGGGTGATCTCATGGCCCAATACAACTGCCAGGGAAGCCTCCGTTCTTGTAACGGGCAGTATACCTGTATATACCACTACTTTCCCGCCAGGCATACACCAGGCATTTACCTCTTTGTTGTCTACCAGGTTAAACTCCCAGCTATAATTTGCGGCGGGATTGGTCACTCCTTTGTCTGCATAATATTTATTAACTGCCGAAGCGATCCTGCTGCCAACCCTTTTTACCATGTCCGCATCACTACTGGCAGTGGGTACTACTTTATTGGTATTG
>JAQBNJ010000487.1 GCA_028288645.1 Sediminibacterium sp. | reverse complement strand
TATCTTACGCGCCTCATTCAAAGCCTTGCATTTAGAGATCGAACAACTGGATCCGCATCAGCGTTTATGGTTGATCGATGGAAATCGCGTTGTTACTTATAGAGATGTACTCCATCATTGTATTATCATTGGAGATGGCATCTATGCTTCCATAGCCGCCGCCAGTATCTTAGCCAAAACGTATCGTGATGCATACATGCAGCAATTACATGAAGAATTTCCGCAGTATGGATGGGATAAGAACAAAGGCTATGGAACACTTGAGCATCGTACCGCTATTGAAAAGCATGGCCTGTGTAAATATCATCGCATGAGTTATAATATTGAACCGAAAACGATGGGGCTGTTTGATTCCATTCCTGATATAGATGAACTGGAACTGCGGTTACGGGATGCCGAACTGGATTATGATTAAACCTCCAACCATTCACCCGCACCCTGCCTGATCACTTCATACTCGTCTTGCGTACAATCCACAACAGTAGAAGGAACCATTCCGCCGATACCTCCATCGATCACGATATCTACCAGTTTTTCAAAATTATCATGCATCAGTTCGGGATCGGTATACTCTTCTACCATCTCGCCGGGCAAAGAAGCCGAAAGCAAAGGATGATCAAGATCATGCACGATCGTTCGCGCAATATTATTATCAGGAACACGCAGGCCGATCGTATTTTTCTTGCTGTGTAATATTTTAGGTACTTCTTTACTCGCAGGAAGAATGAATGTATATGGGCCGGGCAAATAATTTTTTAACAACCGGTATAGAGGTGTTGATATGCTCTTCGTGTATTTGCTCAGGTCGCTCAGGTCATAACAAACAAAACTCAGCTGCGCTTTGGCGGGATCTACATTTTTGATGCGGGCAATTCTTTCGATCGCCTTGTGCTGAAATATATCGCAACCCAAACCATAGATCGTATCTGTGGGATAAATGATCACGCCCCCATCCAGCAGGCATTCTATCACCGTCTTAATATGCCGGGGGTTGGGGTTATCGGGGTGGATATGTAGTAGCATAGCTGCGAAATTAAGCTATTACGCTTAGGCATTAGCTGTTAGCAAATTGCTAAAAGCTAACTGCTAATGGCTAACAGCTTCTTCTTTCCTACCTTCGCCCAAACGCTTTAACCAATGCAATTACGCCCCGTAGATGTGGTAGACGATATCAGTGCAGAAGATTTTAAGAAGAACTATTACTATCCCATGCGGCCGCTGGTCATAAAGAACCTTGCAAAAAGCTGGCCGGCTTACCAGAAATGGAACTGGGATTATTTTAAAGGATTGGTGGGCGATCAGAAAGTGGCGCTTTATAATAATGTAAAAAGCGATGCGTACACACCCATCAATACTGCGGATGATTACAAAACTTTTGGCGAATATATCGACATGATCAAACAGGGCCCTGCCGCCTGGCGGATCTTCCTGTTCAATATTTTTGACCATGCCCCGGAACTGATCAACGATTTTACCTGGCCCGAAGAACTGATGAAAGGGTTTGTAAAAAAGTACCCGATGCTGTTCACAGGCGGACAAACATCTATCACGCATATGCATTTTGATATTGATGTGAGCCATATTCTGCACACACAATTCAGCGGAAGAAAAAGAGTTTTGCTTTTCCCAAATGAAGAGCAATACAAATTATACCGCAAACCATTTGAAGTATTGAGCCTCGCAGATTTCAGCAATTATTATGATGCGGAGAACAGCAAGATCGACTATGAAAAATTTCCGGCCTTAAGAAATGCAAAGGGCTACGACCTCATCTTAGACCACGGCGATACTTTGTTTATGCCCGCCGGTTACTGGCACCATATGGAATACCTCGACAGCGGGTTCGCGATGAGTCTTCGTGCACTACAACCCTCATTAAGCGGTAAACTAAACGGCGTATGGAAACTGTTTGGCATGCGGGGTATTGATACATTGATGAAGAAAACAATCCCACATCCCTGGTATAACTGGAAAAAGAAACGCATTTTCGAGAACGCGGATAAAACTTTGCAGTAGTTACGAATTTCGAAACGCGAATTTGGAACACGAATTTGAAACGAATTACACGAATTTAGGTTCGTTTCAATTAGTGTAGTTCGTGTAATTGGTGTTGGTCATTTTCGCATCAAAAGGGCAGCCACTTCACTTAATAATAAGTTCAAAAAAATACCGGCAGCCTTCTACCGCTTTCCGTTATCCGTTAAGATCTGCCATGCAATTGTCGGCGCCTACGAACCCTAATTCGTGTAATTCGTGTTAGCCCGCAGGGATTCAGTTTTCGTTTAATAATAAGCTCAAAAAATAAAGGCGGCCAATGGCCGCCTTCTGTTTGTCTGTAACCCCCAGTGAAAACTGAATGGGAGAAAAAGCCAGCTATAACTTCTTGTCCCGGGATAAAAGTAGAAAAGCCCCATTTCCCGGGCAAGGTAGCTTGTACCCTAAAAAAATGGGTGTTTTAACGGTTGTTTCGTCCAGCGGAATCCCGCAATTTGTGCCACCCAATTGTACTGAATTGATTAACCAAAAAAATCATTTCGTATGCCAAAAGTTGTTCTGGTAGATGATCATGTGTTATTGCGCAATGCGCTCGCCAAGATCATTCATCATTTTGAAGGGTATTCTGTGCTATTTGAGGCCAATAATGGCCGGCATTTTATCCAGATGCTCGATCCCGATAACCTACCCAATATCGTGATACTGGATGTTACGATGCCGGTTATGAACGGGTATGAAACCTCCCAATGGATCAATGCCAATCACCCCGACATGAAAGTGATCGCATTAAGTATGCTGAACGATGAACGCGTAGTGATCCGCATGCTCCGGAGCGGGGCCAAGGGCTACCTGCTGAAAGACACCGAAGTGGATGAACTGAAAAAAGCCATGGAAGAAGTACTGAACAAAGGGCTTTATATTAACGAGATACTCTATAAGAACATTGTCCAAACCATCAACACCAGCCCCGAAGAAAAGGAAGAACTGCAGCACCAGGTAGCGATGGGCCTGAACGACCGTGAAAGAGAATTCCTGCGCTGGCTCTGCACAGATAAATCTTATAAAGAGATCGCTTCCGAAATGTTTCTTAGTCCGCGCACGGTTGATGGTTACCGTGACAGCCTTTTTGAGAAATTAAAAGTGGCCTCGCGGATCGGGCTGGTGATGTTTGCGGTGAGGCATGAGATCGCGCATTTATAATCCCTCTCTAACACAAAGCCCTCACATTAGTAAGGGCTTTGTTAGTTTTTATCGTTAGTTCGTTCTTACATGATCTCCCACACTTCTTTCCCACGCAATAATTTATCCAGGTTGCCTTTGCCTTTTGAGGCAATCGCCTCCTCTATCTGCATCGCCATACCATCTTCATAGCAGGGCCTGTCCACTTCAAAGAAAACACCGAATGGGCGCGGGAAATGCGTACCTGTTTTTGTAGGGTCATCAAACATGCGCACAAGGGTTTGTGCCTTGAAGAAATCTTTGTCATCGTGGATCCAGAGATCGTCGGCGCTTACGCCTTCTCCCAATTCTACTACCACCGGTTTTAATCCATCGATCTTGATACCCTTGTTTTGCTGGGCTCCGAATATCAGTGGTTTGCCCTGTTCGAGGAACAAAGCTTCATCCTGTTTGGTAGATTTTTCTGTGAATATTTCAAAAGCGCCATCATTAAAAATATTGCAGTTCTGGTAGATCTCTAAGAAAGATGAACCTTTATGTTGGTATGACCTGGTAAGCATACTTTGCAGATGCTTCGGGTCACGGTCCATACTTCTCGCGATAAAAGTAGCATCAGCCCCCATCGCCAATGCCAATGGATTGAACGGGTGGTCGATGCTTCCGAACGGCGTGCTTTTGGTAACCTTATTAGGCTCAGAGGTTGGTGAGTACTGCCCTTTCGTTAAACCATAGATCTGGTTATTAAACAGCAATACATTCACATCAAAATTCCTTCTCAGCAAATGAATGGTATGGTTACCGCCGATGCTCAGTCCATCCCCATCACCAGTCACGATCCATACACTCAGCTCGGGCCGTGCAGCTTTTAAGCCGCTGGCTACCGCAGTCGCACGTCCATGAATGCTGTGCATGCCATAGGTATTCATATAATATGGAAAACGGCTGCTGCAACCGATACCGCTGATGATCACAATATTTTCTTTGGGAATACCGATAGACGGCATCACTTTCTGTACCTGTGCAAGGATCGAATAATCCCCACAACCGGGGCACCAACGAACTTCCTGGTCAGTTGCAAAATCTTTAGCGGTCAATACGGGTGCTGCGGGTGTAGCTGTTGCTGTTTCAGACATCTCTCTGTTAATTAGTAATTAGTAGTTAGTAATTAGTAATTGAAAACCGGTCCGGCGTTAAGGCTGGCGGGGCACTAAAATACGGCACAAAGTCCTAAAAAATTACTAATTACTAACTATTAATTACTATTTAGCGTTTAGTTCCTCCCAATATTCGGCCGCCCTTCTTGTATGCGGGATCACGATCGTTCCGCCTACAATATTGGCCACAGCGAAGATCTCATACATTTCTTCGGTATTCACCCCCAGTTCGTGACTCTTGCCGAGATGGTATTTGATACAGTCATCACAGCGCAGCACCATACTGGCTACCAGGCCCAGCATTTCTTTGGTCTTTTTGTTCAGGGCGCCCTCTTCATACGTGTTTGTGTCCAGGTTCCAGAGGCGTTTCATCACGAGGTTATTTTTGCTGAGGATCACCTCGTTCATCTTTTCGCGGTAGGTATTGAATTCTTCTACTAATTGGCTCATAATTTAGATTTAGGGAGTAAAAATACATTCTTTGCCCACGCTCTGAAGAGCGTGGCAAAGACAATTTCTTTGTATTTTACCCACCCAAATCAACACTATGAAGAAACTATTCTTATTGCTGGCCATCTGCACAGGGTCGGTATTGTTTGCACAGAATGGAAATGAACTGATCAAAGTAACTGATATGCTGAAAATAAAGCAGCTGAACAGTGTTACGATCAGCCCCGATGGAAGCAGGGTGGCTTTCGTGGTAAATAATATTGAGCCCGATGGAGATACCAAATGGGAATTCAAATATCTCAACCAGATTTATATATCGCCAACCGATGGCTCTTCTGCGCCCAAAGCCCTCACCGCTAAGGAAGGCGCTTCGCAACCGGCATGGAGCCCCGATGGAAAACAACTCGCTTTTGTAAGAGTGGTTGATACCAAAGCACAGATCTTCCTATTGTCATTTGATGGCGGGGAACCTGTTCAACTCACCAAATTCAAATACGGCGCCTCTTCTCCTAAATGGAGCCCGGATGGAAAACAGGTACTGTTCTCGTCCAGCATTACTTTGAAAGATCTTTTGAAAGATGCCGAACTCAATCCTAAAAAAGAAATTCCCAAATGGCCCTATGAAAAACCGGGGTTTGAAAAAAATACGCAACTGATCGCCAATAATGCAAAACCCGATCCCGATGGAAACATGGATGAGATCAGGGCTTACCTGGAAAATAATGTGACTGATAAGAAAGCAAAAGTGATCGACAAGTTGAATTTCCAGGAAGAATCCACCACCAGTTCAGAAATTTCTTTCAATCATTTTTTTATCATGAATGCGGAAGTTGGTGCGCAACCGGTTGCTGTTACACATGGCTTTTATCGTTTTAACAGCGCGGATTTTACACCTGATGGAAAACAACTGATCCTTACGGGAGATATGGATGATACACAACATCCCGACCGTTCTC
>JAQBNJ010000484.1 GCA_028288645.1 Sediminibacterium sp. | reverse complement strand
CAATATTGCACAGATGGCGCCTTCACTGATGTTCCACACGACCGGAGTTTGCGCTTTTACAGCAAGACCGTATGCTTTTAGAAGATCAGGGATGATATTTTCAGTGATCACCATGTCTGCTGCGGTTCTTGCTTTCTCAGGGTCCTGTGTAACATTTTCATAGGGTTCTGTCCAAACCGGTGCATCGCCCCAAACACGTACAATATAGAAATAACACATGGCGCGTATCGCATAACTTTCTACCAGGGCCTTGTCTATTATGGCCTGTGTTACAGCAATATCAGTTGCAGCGGCGCCTGCCACATATTTAATGTTACTGTTTGCCCTTCCGATCACGGTATACAGGCCAGACCAATCGGCAAATTCATCATCTGTTGTAATGCCGTTTAAGGTTACTTCAGTTGTATTGTTATTGGTATAACTTAAGAATCGTTCAAAGTTATCAGAACGGTAGTCGCCCCAATACAGCACCCTTTCTTTATACTGCGCATCGCCGATCATTTGTTGTTGAAAGGCACCGTACATGCCCGCAACCGCAGCATCCACATCATATTTACTTTTGTAGAACTGGCTTACCGACACCTGCGAGAGTGGTTTTTGATCAAGGAATTTATTGCACCCGGCTATTAAAGCCATACTGCCCATTAGTACCAGGGTATAAATTATTTTTTTCATGATAGTCATTTTAAAAGTTAACATTTACGCCAAAACCCATTTCCCTACGTTTTGGATATTTCCCTGTGTCATCGCCCTGTGTTAATACACTTGAACTGCTAAACTCGGGATCGAATCCACGGTAATTTGTCCAGGTCAGCAGGTTGGTGCCATACACGTACGCTGTGAGTCCCTTTACATAAATACGGCTTGCCCAGGTAAGAGGAAGTGCATAAGAAATGCGTGCGCTGGTTAATCTTATAAAAGAAGCGTCTTCAATAAACATGCTGTTACCATTTTGTTTCAGACTACCCCTGCTCGCTCTTTCGGGGTAATAGGGATAACGGGCAATATCACCCGGCTGTCTCCAGACATTATACACCAGGTCAGGACTGCCTGCACCGGTATTGGAAGGATAACTTTGGTTATATAATAATGTGTTGTAGACATTCGCACCGAAAGATGCATTCACTAAAAATGATAAAGAGAATTGTTTAAACGTAAATGTATTGATGATACCGAGGTAGAATTTTGGTTGCGCGTTTCCTATTATCTGCCGGTCCCTGTCATCGATCAAACTATCCATGTTTGTATTTTCCCATTCTGCATCGCCACCTTTAAATTTACCTGCAGGATCATATAAATTATGAACGGTTCCGGTATAAGGCTGCCCATTGAAAGTGTAAACAGGTTTTCCGCTGGCATACAGTGGCACACCTGTTTTATCAAGCTCGAGGGTGAGTTTTTGCCAGGCATCATTGTAAGCATTTGATTCGTTCCATTGATAAACGCCCAGGTTCCTCCATCCGAAAAAATTACCCAGCCTTCCGCCCTGTTCTACGTACCATTTGTTTCCGGCTATGAAAGGAATGCCATTTGAGAGTTCAGTAACTTTTCCGCGTTCAAAAGAAATATTTCCTCCTATTTCCCATGTAACGCCGCTGGATTTTGACCGGGCCATTACAGGTGTTCCTTTCACAGAGAATTCAAGGCCGCGGTTTTCTATCGAACCAACATTTACTGAAGTAAGTGTAAAGCCTGTTTCAGACGGTATTGGTTTTTGATACAAGAGGTCCTTCGTTGTTTTAACGTAATAATCAGCAGTGAACTGCAGCCTTCCCTGGAACAGGCTCAGGTCCAATCCTATGTTTTGCTGTATGGTTGTTTCCCAGTGTATAAATGAGTTTCCGAAAACGGTGCCGGTTGCAGCGCCGCCTACGCCATTATAGTTACCGGTGAAAGAAACAGTTGTGAGCGATGGATAATCGCTGCTGCCTATGCGGTCATTACCTACCTGGCCATAACTGAATCTCAGCTTGCCATCGTTAAGTACATTCCTTGACCAGTCCATGAATTTTTCATCAGAGAATCTCCATGCGGCGGATCCCGAATAAAAATTACCCCATCTTGATTCAGATCCAAATCTTGAAGAAGCATCTCTCCGGTAGATCCCTGCTAAAATATACCTGCCTCTATAGCTATAGTTCCAACGTGTAAAAAAGTTGGCGCCTGTATTAGCCGTTGCATCCGAGTAACTGCTTGAAGCCGTTATATACGCGGGAAATGTAACCAGGAGTTCTTCATTCACAATATTTGCATACTCAGTATGCGTGCGGTCATAGCGTCTTCTGTCGGCACTAAAACCAACCAACCCCTGTACGGAATGGTTTTTGTCCTTACCCAATGTTGTGTTGTAATTCAGGAATGCCTGGTACTCCCAGGAAAAATCTTTGGTTACTTCATTAATACCGTTATTCTGGTCCTTGTTGGCCGAAACATATCTTGGAGAAAAGAAAGTGTACTGCCTGTTGGTCAGTATCGCATTGAACAAAGTGGTAAATGAAAGATCCTTTGTGAACTGGTATAAGATA
>JAQBNJ010000430.1 GCA_028288645.1 Sediminibacterium sp. | reverse complement strand
TGAGAATCTGCCTTTTCCCCGGAACCTTTGACCCCGTTACCCTCGGTCATATCGATATCATCAACCGCGCTATCCCGTTGTTTGATAAGATCTATGTAGGTATCGGTATCAATTCCTCCAAGAGCCCCATGTTCAGCGCAGAACAGCGGATGGAATGGTTCAAAGAGATCTATAAAGATGCGCCAAACGTTGAAAGTGTGGTCTATGATGGTTTGACGGTGAATTACTGCAAAACGATCAACGCCCATTTCATTCTTCGCGGTATCCGTTATGTAAGCGATTTTGAATACGAAAAAACCATCGCCGATGCCAACCGCACACTCGACCCGGATATTGAAACCATCTTCCTTACCGGCGAACCTAAGTACACTTCCGTAGCATCAACGATCGTCCGTGATATCATCCGCAACGGCGGCAATGCGTCACCCTTCTTACCCGAAGTAGTAAATACCTCCTTACAAAACCACAAATCATAAGTCTTATCGATAAAGCACGATTCCTAAACTGCGAACAATTATTAACTACTAATTATTAATTATTAATTCGAATGTCGATCTGGCACAACAAACATCTCTCCCTCGAAAGCTTCGATGGCCTCGGAAAACAAACCATGGGCGAATATATCGGTATCCGATTTTCTGAAGTGGGAGATAATTATCTCAAAGCAACCATGCCCGTTGATCATCGCACGATACAACCTTACGGATTATTACACGGCGGTGCATCCGTAACACTGGCTGAAACATTGGGAAGTGTAGGTGCGGCAATGGTCATCGATCCCGAACAATACATCTGCGTAGGGCAGGAGATCAATGCCAATCATATCCGCGGGGTTAAAAGCGGTGGCATGGTAACAGGTATCGCCACACCCATTCATATCGGCGGCAGTTCGCATGTATGGGAGATAAAGATCTACGATGAGGCAGAAAAATTAGTTTGCATCAGCAGGTTGACGGTTGCGATATTGAAGAAAAGATAAAACTCTTTTCACGCAATGGCGCCAAGGAGCAAAGGCGCAAAGAATTGTTGAACAAAATCAGAATTTCCTTTGCAACTTTGCTCCTTGGCGCCTTTGCGTGAAACAAATTACTTCAGTTCCTCTATCATCAAATTCCTCCACTTCACTTTTATCCCACCACCATCATGTATCTGCAAAGCAATAAACCCTTCACCTTTCCCGATCTTTTCATCTTTTAATTCGATCATCGGGTGGCCGTTGAGCCAGGTCTTTACTTCATCGCCGTTGACTGATAATTTCATCGTGTTCCATTCGCCCATTTTGAGCCATTGCTCATCTTCAGGTTTGGGTTTTATCAGCCAGCCACGCCCATATGATTCATAAATGCCGCCACTGTTCCTGCCGGGAGGCGCCACTTCGCATTGCCAGCCGCTGATCTTCACGCCTTCTATGGAAGAACGGAAGAATATACCGCTGTTGCCATTCGCCTCCTGTTTGAACTCAGCCGTAAGAACGAAATTCTTGTAATTCTTTTTGGTTGATAGGTAGCCATACTGCTTGTCAGGTCCACTTTCGCAGATCAGTTCACCGTTCTCAACATACCATTTTTCGGTCCCGTTGATCGTCCAGTTGTTGATGTCTTTGCCGTTGAAGATGGGGGTTGCTTTCTGGGCGTGACTCAGGGTGGAGAGACAGGCGAGTAAAAGGGTGAAAGTGTATTTCATATGATGATTTTTTTTGCCACAGATTAACACAGATTTCTTCTGTGCAAATCTGTGTCGTCTGTGGTAATAGGCAATAATTAAAGTTCTGCTTTTCTGATTACATCCACCACATTTGGATAACTGTTCTGCAAACAGTCTTCCATTTCATCCCCGCTCACCCATTTGATTTCTGTGATATCTTCTTCTATCTGGGGTGTTACTATTTCTTCGCCACGCGCGCGCATAGCGTACCAGTGTGTTTCTTTGACCACGTCTTCCTGCAGATATTTATCAAAGTATTCATGGTAACCGATATCGATCAATTCGCCGCGCTCAACCTGGCTGAGCCCGGTTTCTTCCATCACTTCCCGCAACGCACATTCTTCTATCGTTTCGCCCTCATCTAATTTTCCCTTGGGAAGATCCCATTTGCCACGGCGGAAGATCATCAATAGTTTCCCTTTGTCATTCAACACCAACCCTCCACCGGCAATAATTTTCGTTTTATTCATTACATCAAATGTGAACACAATTTCCCAATTTCCCAATTCAACTTTCCAAAATGGCCCTACATTCGCTCCATGACAAACGAGAAAGCCGTTGCTGAGAAATTGCTGCAGGTCGCAGCTGTAAAATTGAGTCCTGATAACCCCTTTACCTGGGCCAGCGGATGGAAGAGTCCTATCTATTGTGATAACCGGAAAGTATTATCGTTCCCCTTTGTGCGTGATTTTATCAAAAGTGAATTATGCAACGTAGTGTTTGAACATTTTCCTCAGGCCGAAGTGCTGGCAGGCGTGGCAACCGCAGGTATTCCCTGGGGAGCAATGGCAGCGGATCAGTTAAAACTTCCTTATATCTATGTGCGTCCCAAACCCAAGGAACACGGGCTGGGCAACCAGATTGAAGGCTATTATACGCCCGGGCAACGGGTATTGGTGATCGAGGATCTGATATCTACCGGCAAAAGCAGTTTGCAGGTAGTAGATGTATTGCGCAATGCCGGTGTAGAAGTGGTGGGCATGGTGTCCATCTTTACGTATGGTTTTGCGGCGGCCGATAAAGCTTTTGCCGATGCCAAAGTTCCCTACCGTTCGCTTACGGATTATACGCAGCTGATCAGCCTCGCGGTTGAAAAAGGGCAGGTATCCGCGGAAACAGAGGCCCTGTTGCTGCAATGGCGCAACGATCCCGCTAACTGGCAGGGAATTTGACCATAGAACCGAAAATCACGATCATATGAAACGAATATTGTTAGGATTGGCTCTGGTGGTTGCTTCCTGTTACACATTGCAAGCACAGCAGGTGGGGCCGCAATGGGTAACGATCAAATCAGGCAATCTAAAATGCTGGGAATGCAGGGATGCACTGGATAAATACCTGCTGAAGGAAAAAGGCATCACCGAAAGCGGCATTCTCCAGTGGAAAACAAACCTGTTACAGGGAGAGATCAGGATCCAGTACCTGCCCGACAAGATCAATCCCGATGGCCTCCGTGTTACCCTGAACAATGCCGGTTTTGATGCAGATGCTGAAAAAGCCGAACCCGATGCGTACAAAAAAGTTCCGCCATCGTGCAAACGTGCGGAAGATGGAGGCGGGCCGCAGAAAGGGAAGCCGTGCCATGTTGCTCCGCTTAATTAATAATTAATAGTTAGTAATTAATAATTGCCCTAAACTAAAGAGCCGCCCAAAATTGGACGGCTCTTTAGTTTATACATATCAGAATGCTATATCATGACCTGTCTATTGTCAATTATTAATTATTAACTACTAACGTGTTGTGCTATTAAACCTAAGCTCGGGGATGAGCCTATTATTTACCAAAATGAGCCTATTATTTTACCAAATAAGCCTATTTTAACCCCGGTTGAGCCTATTAATTTTTTCACCATTGAGCCAGTATATAAATTGCTTCCGGCGCCCTGCGAACTGCCAGTGATCAGTCCTTTCCGTACGAGGTCCGCGAGATGTCTTGTGGCTGTCGGCTTCGACACACCAGTCATCCTGCGATAGTCGGCATTGGACATCTCCCCTGAGCGGCAAGATATTTTACTATCATAGTTCCGCGTTCATCGTGCGCAAACTGTTCCTGGTATTTTTTGACCAGGCTTTCAACAGTATTCGTCGGCACTTTCCTGCTGTGCAAGAGCATAAACTCCTGAACAGCATAGTGATACACGCTCATTTTCCTTTTGCTCTTACTACCGTTCCGGATTTTTAGTATATACGCCTCGGTCTTTTCCGGATCCTGTAGAATTGCGCTCGCATAAACTGCCGCCTCCTTTAAAATATTTTGATAGCTTTCCTGTTTTTTTGTAAATTTAACCTGGCTCCTGTCTGGGTAAGTAGTGGCGATATTCTCTCCATTTATATTTTTAAAGACAACCGATTTCCCGATCGTGCCATGGAGGCCCCGTGTTAATATGTTGGAATTGCGTGCCATGATTTCGCAATCCTAATTTACAAAAAAAGTTCCATTCTTACCTCTTCTTACGTCTTTTTACCTTTTCTTACGTCACAACTATATCCCCATAATATACTAATTATGCTTCTACAATGCCCACACCGTTGGTCTGCCGTTGGTCAGAGGTTGGTCAGACGTTGGTCAGACGTTGGAATTTAATGTAGATTTTTGTAATGATTTAAAACAGCACAACACGTTACCACTAATTATTAAAACAGGCTCAGTTTGTGCCTCGCCGAATAATCAAACGGCACCGTAGCAAAAAATCCCGCTTTTCCCACCCTTGTTGTTCCTTTTACGTTGATGAGCACTTCCTGGCTGAACAGGAGATTGAGGCCGTTCCTGAGCACGGATTTCATGTCCACCACGATCCTTGAAGGCAGATCGAATTCCGACATGCGGGGGATATGCATCAGCGTATCGAGCTGGAATTTCCCCAGATAGTTGTTATCGATATACACATCGCAATCCACTTTTTTGAGATCCACCCCAAAACCGTTGGGGTTGTAGTACACAAGGTCCATGGCCAGGATAGTCTTATCAAACCCCATATTCTCGATTTTAATATTCTTCACATCCCGGTAATCAAACCCCTGCGGTTTTGAACAACTGGCTAATAAAGCGATTACAAAGGCGAATAAGAGGAGCTTTTTCAAGTTGATGTATTTGCCTGCAAAATAGGAGAGACTGGCGGATTTTCAATTTCTGTCCTTCGAAAATAAGGTAACGATATACATCTTCCCACAAGTAGAAGTAACTAATTATAAGACAGTTACAGTACAAATTAAACATTTGTGA
>JAQBNJ010000403.1 GCA_028288645.1 Sediminibacterium sp. | reverse complement strand
GAACTGAATGATACATTGCGCAATTTAAAAGCATGGATGGAACCCGAAGCGGTGTCTACCAATCTGATCAATATGCCTTCAAGCAGTCGTGTGTTGCGGGAGCCGTTGGGTGTGGTGTTGGCTATCGGTCCGTGGAACTACCCGCTTCAATTATTGCTCACGCCTTTGCTTGGGGCTATCGCTGCGGGTAATTGTGTTGTGCTGAAACCGAGCGAGTTTGCGCCGGCTACAGCTTTGGTGATGCAGAAAATCATTGAATCTGTTTTTTCCAAAGAATACGTTTTATATATTCCGGGCGATGGCGCCACAGTAATTCCCGAAATGATGAACCATTTCCGTTTTGATCATGTGTTTTATACCGGCAGCACCGCCGTGGGCCGCATCATTTATAAGATGGCGGCGGAACAACTGGTGCCGGTTAGTTTGGAACTGGGTGGTAAAAGTCCGTGCGTGGTGGAGAGCGATGCGAATATCAATATCGCAGCGAAAAGAATTGCCATGACGAAATTTTCCAACGCCGGGCAAATGTGCGTTGCTCCTGATTATGTGCTGGTGCATACTTCTAAAAAAGACGCACTGGTAACGGCATTGAAAAATAAGATCCAACAATTCTTTGGAGATAAAGCAGAAGAAAGTGAGAATTACGGCAAACTCATTAATGAAAAACAATTTGACCGCGTGGTGAATTATTTAGCACAAGGCAATTTACTTCATGGCGGTCGTTATAACAGGGAAACACTTTTTATTGAACCGACTTTATTGGATAATGTTTCCACAGATGCAGCTGTGATGAAAGATGAAATATTCGGTCCTATACTGCCCATACTAAGCTACAACACGCCGGAAGAAGCGCTTGCCATCATTGCAAAAAATCCGGACCCGCTGGCTTTTTATGTTTTCACATCAAACAGTGATAAAGAAAAACAATGGTTGAGCGATGTTCCATCAGGGGGCGCGTGTGTAAATAATGCGAGCTGGCATTTAACCAATCCCGGCCTGCCTTTTGGCGGAAGGGGTTTCAGCGGAACGGGTGCATATCATGGAAAATATTCGTTTGATGCATTCAGTCATAAAAAAGCTGTGATGAAAACACCAACCTGGTTTGATCCTTTTATTAAGTATCCGCCGTTGAAGGGAAGATTAGGTTTGTTCAAACGGATCATCAGGTGAGGCAAAAAAAAATTCCGCAACAAAGTCATCACACTATGAAAAAACTTTTACTCATATTAGCTGTTATTCTTATTGCTCTATTCCTCATCAAACGCAAAAACATGACCTGGCGGCAATCCTTTTTAAAAGTTACCTATCCGTTGGTTATGTTAAAAGCCAAACTGTTTCCGCATGAAAAGGCGATACAGGTAAATGAGCAGCATATCAAACCGGTGAGTTCTTTTTACGAACTGAAGACAACGGCGAATAACGGAACCATCATCGACCTGGCACAATTCAAAGGAAAGAAAATACTCCTCGTTAATACCGCCAGCGACTGCGGATTTACCGCGCAGTATAACGAACTGGAAAAACTGCACCAGCAGTACAAAGACAAATTGGTGATCCTTGGTTTTCCGGCCAATGATTTTAAACAACAGGAAAAGGCCGACGACGGTTCGATCGCTGAATTCTGTAAAATTAACTTTGGTGTTAGCTTTCAACTGATGCATAAAAGCCAGGTGATAAAAGGCCCGGAACAAAATATGGTTTTTGACTGGCTATCGCATAAAGAGAAGAATGGCTGGTGTGACCAGCAACCGGTCTGGAATTTTAGTAAGTACCTGGTAAATGAAGAAGGGATTCTAACTCATTTCTTTGCAACAACTATTTCTCCGTTGAGCGAGGATGTGCAGAAAGCAATAAAAAATTAGCGGATCGATTGAGATCTGTTGAAATGGAGGTAATTCTCTGTGTAACTCTGTGCTCTTTGTGTCTCTGTGGTAAAGCCTTCGCTTCGATGTTTTTTTTTTCACCACAGAGACACAAAGAGCACAGAGTTACACAGAGGGTTTTCAATAAAAGATCACCTTAGAAAAAATGAGAATTCATTGTTTACAACACGTCGCTTTTGAAACACCGGGTACTATTTCTGAATGGGCCGAACTGAATAATTGTTCCATCACCTACACATATTTATTTGAAGACCGATGCTCATTTCCTTCACTAACAGAGTTTGATGTGTTGCTGATCATGGGTGGTTATATGAATGTGGATGAGGAAGAAAAATTTAACTGGTTAAAACGCGAGAAGCTTTTTATTAAAGATTCGATTGACGCGGGAAAGAAGATCCTCGGTATTTGCCTGGGCGCTCAACTGGTTGCATCGGTATTACACTGTGCGGTATACCCGGGCAAAGAAAAAGAGATCGGCTTCTTCCCAGTTAATTTTTCGAAACACGTGTTGGATGATCATTTATTTGAACACTTCAAATCTCCCTACACCCTATTCCATTGGCATGGAGATACTTTTGATCTCCCGGAGAATGCTATGGTGATCGCTTCAACGGATGTTTGTAAGCACCAGGCGTATTTTATTCATCCGAATATTCTCGGGTTGCAGTTTCATTTGGAGATGGATGAAACGATTATTGAACAGTTGCTGTTACATGAAGGCGCAGAACTGAATGAAGATGGAAAA
>JAQBNJ010000380.1 GCA_028288645.1 Sediminibacterium sp. | reverse complement strand
ATAAAATCCGGCGGGTGACATACCTGTAAATACATAATGACAAATGAAATTGCCCTTTAAGCGCACGCAAAAATCAAAGATTTGTTAACTCTTTGCTGCCAGTTCAATCACCGTGATCTCCGGCAATATTCCTACCCTGCCCGGGTAGCCAATAAACCCGTAGCCACGATTCACGTATAATTTCTGCTTCCCGTCTTCATACAGGCCCGCCCATTGTTTATACATCCATTTTACCGGGCTCCATTTGAAGTAAGGATTTTCCAGGCCGAACTGCATCCCGTGGGTATGGCCGGCCAGCATCAGGTCAATATCGGGGTACTTTGTTTTTATCTCTGCATCCCAATGGCTGGGGTCATGGCTCAGTAAGATCTTAAAGGGAATATTTTCCGTTCCGGGATAAGCTTCATGCATCTTTCCATATTTGGGAAAACGGCCCTTGGCTCCCCAGTTCTCAATACCCAGCAAAGCGATTTGCTCGTTGTTTTTATCAAGTAATACATGCTCATTCATTAATAAGCGCCAGCCAAGTACGGCATGTACTTTTTTCAGGCTTTCCAGGTTCTCGATCTTCGCCTGCGGTGAAGGCCAGGAAACATAATCCCCGTAGTCGTGGTTTCCAAGGGAACTATACACACCCATCGGCGCCTTGACTTTATTGAATACATCCATATAATCCGTCATCTCTTCGGCCCGGTCGTTTACGAGGTCGCCGGTAAACAGTACCAGGTCTGGCTTCTGCTGAAGGATCATTTCCACCCCCTTGTTCACCGCCGCCTTATTCTGGAAACTACCGCTATGGATATCACTAATATGAACGATCCTGAATCCATCAAATGACCTGGGAAGATTGCTGAACGCAAGCGTGACCTTCTTCACCTGGTATTTATATTTATTGCTGAAACCATATAGTAAAGTACCGAACAATCCTCCGCCAAGACCCAGGCCCAGCCAGCTAAGAAAGGTAGAACGCGGGATAGAATTGTCTTCCCCAAGGAAACGGGCGCCGATATCAGGCAGTACCTTACTCAACAGGAACACAGAACCGCGGCGCAGATCATCAGTCAGAAAGAATATAGAACCGAGCAGTTTTGCAAAAAATAATCCTACCAGGATGGCAAATACATAGTTCCGGAACACTTTGGAGGTTTGTAAAGCATATATATACGGGAACAGCAAAAGCGCCGCTAATGTAAGTCCCGATACCACCCAATAAGTAATATGTATGGCTGTTCTTGTCCTGTCGCTGGCGCCCTGCGTAACAGTCTTTAACGCCTGGAACACATACAGGTCCAGTAATAACATGATCGCCGCGATGATCCACCAGGTACTTGCATTTCTCATTCCTAACTGTTTAACGATGTTTTTGTGGTAGACGGCTGTGAAGGTTCTTTATTGTAAACCGTTTACGGAATGCAAAGATACCTTGTAAAGGACGATAGTCCATAGACCATAGTCAATGGACTATTGACTATGGACCCAAAAACACCCGCTTCGCGATTCAAAAGCATATGGATAATATTCTTTCGGCAGATGTGCCCTAAAGTGTATTTTTGACAACTTTCAAAGAAAGGGTACTATGAAGCTGACCTATTATGGACATTCCTGTTTTGCGGTAGAGATCGGGGGTAAAAAGATCCTTTTTGATCCTTTTATTACCTACAATCCACTGGCAAAAGAAGTGGACCCCGGTAGTATTGAGGCAGACTATATCTTCCTTTCTCATGGCCATGTTGACCATATTGCAGATTGCGTGAGCATTGCCCAAAGAACCGCTTGTAAAGTAGTGGCCAACTGGGAAATACATGAATGGCTGAACAAAGAGGGCGTTTCCAATACACACCCGATGAACACGGGCGGCAAATGGAACTTTGATTTTGGTATGGTAAAATGCGTGGTGGCGCAGCATAGCAGCGGGCTGCCCGATGGAAGTTATGGCGGCAACCCGATGGGTTTCATCTTTACATCAACAGAAGGGAAATTCTATTATAGTGGTGATACGGCATTGACGTTAGACATGCAATTGATCCCTTCATGGGCGGAGCAGGATTTTGCGGTACTGCCAATCGGCGACAATTTTACGATGGATGTTGCAGATGCTGTACGCGCAGCAGATTTTATCGAATGCAGTACCATCGTTGGCGTACATTACAATACATTTGGCTTTATCCAGGTAAATGAGGAAGAGGCGAAACAAACATTCGCAAAAGCAGGTAAAAAATTATTGTTACCATCTATTGGTGAAACGATAGAGATTTAAATATTCATCACAAAAAGTCCCGCATGCGGGGTTGGAAATAATTTATGGCAAGAATTATTGGCGTAGCCAATCAAAAAGGCGGGGTAGGAAAAACAACGTCAGCGATCAATGTAGCGGCCAGCCTGGCTGTTCTTGAATTCAGAACATTGCTGGTAGATGCGGATCCACAGGCCAATAGCACAACAGGTGTCGGATTTGATCTGCATAATATCACCAACAGCCTTTACGATTGTATGGTGAACAATGTTCTGGCCAGTGATGTGATCTTAAAAAGCGAGGTGCCTAATCTCGATATCATTCCCTCGCATATTGACCTGGTAGGCGCCGAGATCGAAATGATCAATTATCCTAACCGTGAAAATGTATTGAAAGGAATTTTAGATGTGATACGCGACAGGTATGATTTTATCATCATCGATTGTTCACCTTCATTAGGGTTGATCACCGTGAATTCATTGGTTGCATCCGACAGTGTGATCGTTCCGGTACAATGTGAGTTCTTTGCACTGGAAGGATTGGGAAAATTGCTGAACACCATCAAGATCGTTCAGAACCGCCTCAATCCTGAATTGCAGATAGAAGGAATTTTAATGACGATGTACGATGGTCGCCTGCGTTTATGCAACCAGGTAGTAAGCGAAGTAAGAAGGCATTTTGATGATATGGTATTTGATACCATCATCCACAGAAATACAAGGTTAAGCGAAGCGCCAAGTGTTGGCAAACCCGTTATCTTATACGATGCCGAAAGCAAAGGCGCTGTTAACTATCTCAATCTTGCCAAAGAGATCTTACAAAACAACGGCATGACGAAGATGTCGAACCAGGAAAGAATTATTGAATAACAAATAACATTTATGTTGAATTTTAAATGCTGAATGTTGAATGAAAGAAGTATAACATATTCATTCAACATTTAAAATTCAACATTCAAAATAATAACATGACTAGTCCAAAACAAAATAAAGACCTCATAGGAAAAGGGCTCCGCTCTTTGTTGCAGAATATAGATTCTGATCTGAAAAACACTGCCGGTTCATTAAAGAGCGATGTGGTAGAACAGGTAACGCATACCAGTCGTATTGCCTTAAAAGATATACAGGTAAACCCCAAACAACCGCGCCGTGATTTTGATGAAAATGCATTGAAAGAATTGGCCGAATCTATCAAACTGCACGATATTATTCAACCGTTGACTGTTTCCAAATTGCAGAATGGGAAATACCAGTTGATCGCGGGTGAACGTCGTTTCAGAGCCTCTAAGATCGCGGGGTTAACAGATGTTCCGGCTTATATCCGCCAGGCAAATGACCAGCAGTTACTGGAACTTGCCCTTCTCGAAAATTTACAACGCGAAGACCTTAATGCGGTTGAAATAGCCATCAGCTATAAACGCATGATGGAGGAACTGAATTACACGCAGGAACAGGTGGCAGAGAGAATGGGTAAAGAAAGAAGCACGGTTACCAACTATATCCGTTTATTAAAATTACCACCCGATATACAGCTCGCTGTAAGGAACGGTAGTTTAAGCATGGGCCATGCAAGGGCATTGGTTACTATTGAAACCATAGACCGGCAATTGTTTGTATATAAGGAAATCCGCGAAAAGGACCTCAGTGTTCGCCAGACAGAGGAACTGGTACGCAACATGTACAAAGCAGAAAAGAATGGCGGTGTTAAATCTTCCGTAAAGTCGGACCTTCCCGCAGCTTACAAAAAAATTGAGGATAATTTAGCTTCGCATTTTGCTACCAAAGTAAAAATGGTTCACAATAAAAAAGGCTACGGCAGCATTACCATCGAATATTATTCACTCGAAGAACTGAATAAATTACTGGATGCGATGAATGTTACCGTGAGCTGATCTACATGAAATCATACAGGGTCCTCATATTATTTATTATTTGCGCAGGATATTTAACCGATAGCCATGCGCAGGATGATAAGAAAGCCTTGTCAACAGCTGCTCCATTCTCATCAACCCAAAAAAATACGGTTCCTGGAAAGGATTCAACGATTGCAGCGGTCATTGTAAAGAAAGATACTGTTCCCAAACACAACCCGCGCCTGGCCACTATGCGGTCTTTGATGGTACCGGGCTGGGGGCAGGCTTATAATAAAGAGTATTGGAAGATCCCGATCATATATGGTATATTGGCTATACCCACCGCTACCTTTTTTTTTAACAACAGTTACTACAAGAAAACAAAATTCGCGTACGAAGCGCGATTCGCAGAACAAAATAAAGACAGTTCTTTGGTGCCATTGATCGATCCCGAATTAAAGAACCTGGGCATCAGCTCCTTGCAGAATTACCGTAATTCCTTCAGGAGAGACCGGGATTATTCTGTTCTCTGGTTTTTTCTTGCCTGGGCGCTGCAGGTAGCCGATGCAACCGTATTTGCCCACCTGAAACAATTTGATGTAAGCAATGATCTTTCTATGGAATTAAAACCAACCTTTAACCCGCAAACAAGAACACCGGGATTTGGTTTGACATTGAACATGAAAAGCCCGCCAAAGAGGTCAGCCATCACACGCTAAACGCTGATCAATAATTATTATTATAATTGGCAGGATTTGATTCACCATCATATCCGTATTTGTTTTTACTTTGACTATTGATTGATACGACCGGTAGTTATCATTATCCATCGGGCATACCAGGATCATATTAATTGCAATTATGAAAATAGCACTGATCGGTTACGGAAAAATGGGTAAAGCCATTGAAGAGATAGCCCTCGCCAAAGGACATGAGATCGTATTGAAGATCGATATTAATAATGCAGCTGATTTCACCAAAGAGAATATTTCCAAAGCAGATGTGGCCATTGAATTCACCGGCCCGCATAGTGCATTTGATAATGTGATGAAATGCATGGAATTCGGCATACCGCTTGTTTGCGGTTCAACAGGCTGGCTCGATAAGTGGCCCGAAGCAAAAAAATATTGTGAACAACAAAAC
>JAQBNJ010000381.1 GCA_028288645.1 Sediminibacterium sp. | reverse complement strand
AGATCAACTAATTGCGGGTGCTCAAGTTTCATGTAGTTGGTTTGGCGAAATCAAACGCCCCTTTTCTTAAATTAATTCCATACTCGAGCCAGGCTTTCAGGCAGGCAAGAAAATTGGCCCAGCCTTCTGTATTACCCTTCAGCCATTTGATGCCGGCTTCATCATTTTCCCTGCTTTTTTCGGTTACCGTTACATGCGTATCATTGTTTCCTTTGGCGAGCAGTGTGATCTCTACCAATTGCTCATGGCCGTTATCGTCCCAATGATAAGATATGTATTGATCCTTTTCTATTTTTCCTACACGCACAGGAACCTTCATTTCAAATTCAGGAAATTTCCAAACCAGTTCTTTACCTTCTTCCATTCTGCCGGTACTTTCTGAAATAAAGTAGTTCGACATTTTTTTGGGATCCACGATCGCTTCAAAAACTTCATGCGGCGGTTTCTGAATTTGGATACCTGTTTTGATTTCCAGTGTTTGATTACTCATGGTAAAAATATTAAGTGATAGTATTAAAGATATCTTTCTTTGAACACCTTTAGATGATGATGATGATGCGCATACAAGTGGTTAACGAGTAACCTCGCAGATAAAACAAAATTATTTGCTGTGCCCGTCCGGTCCAGTGTTTCATCAGAAAGTGTCTGGATGAAGGCTATGCTTGCTGAACGAACTACAGTAAGTTCAGTAAAAATATCAGTCAGTTCCCTGTCACCGGCATTAGCGTTGGCGGCGAACAGGTCCTCGTCAAAACCGGGAAGATCTGTTTTGTCGTTTCTTGCAATACGCATGGCCCTGTAAACGATTACCCTTTCGCAATCGGAAAGATGTACGAGAATATCTTTGATCGTCCATTTGCCGGGAGCATAACGATAATTCAATTTTTCTGCGGGGAGGGAATTAACGAGTTCTTTGCTCTCATCAAGAATTTCGGTGAGATTGAAGATGAGGTTGCCATCATCCGGAACCTGGTCCATATACATTTGGTAAAAGGCAGGGATGTTGGTTGTTGGTTTGCTGATCTTTTCCATAAGAACTAAGTTACTTAATTATTTCTTGCGCATAAGATCTGCAATTCTTGCATGATATTAAATGGGCGGATTGACATGAAGGCTAGAGTTCAATACCGTTCAGTTAAGGGAAGAACGGTTTTTTTGCTTAAAACATCTTGTTCCATCGGAACAATTGGTGGGTAGAGGTTTAAAAAAATGATTGCCTACGTTCCGTAGGAACGTTTGGTGTCGGCTTAGCACGGAACGTTCCTACGGAACGAGGTGGGCAATCACGCAATTCTCTCTACCCACCGGATGTTCCTATGGAACAAAAAGACTTAGCTAAACCACATCGGCCTTTTAGCCGGCCTTAAATAATACAATGTGTTCCCCGCTTGCAAGCCTATATCTTATCTTCCCATTACGATTATTTTTTTTAGATTAGTGTCTGTTATCATCAATCCATTTTTATGAGCCAGCCAACGAAAATACTCATCATCACCGGCGATGCAGGTGAAAGTTTCGAGATCCTTTATGCATTACACCGTTTGCAGGAAGCCGGTTACGAACCTGTGATCGCCGCGCCCTCGGTAAAACGCATGAACCTGGTGATGCATGATTTTGAACCGGGTTGGGATACTTATGTTGAACGCAAGGGCTATCTCGTTGAATCACATATCTCGTTTGATGATGTTGATCCTGCCGACTATCGGGCACTTCTTTTTCCCGGCGGAAGGGCGCCTGAATATTTACGGAACGACCAGCGCGTGATCAATATTACCCATGCATTCTATAACAGCGGTAAATATGTATTTGCTATTTGTCATGGTTCACAGATATTGGTTACTGCGGGGTTGGTTGATAAAAGAAAGATTGCCTGCTACGAGCATGTAAAGTTTGAAGTAGAATCCTGCGGCGGCATTTATGTTGGCGACAAGGAGGCGGTGCAGGATGGCATGATCGTTACTGGGAAAACATGGCAATCGCATCCCCAGTTTTATAAACTCGTATTTAGTTGCCTGGAGAAAAGTGATACTGCTTAGCTATGTTAATTTACAAACAATACAACCAGGAGTCTCTCGACCAGCAATACAATAACCGTTTAAATGTACCCGATCATGAAAGGCATTTACAGCGATGGGAATTGTTGAGCAGGGAAGCGGAGAAAAAATACAAGGTTATCAAGAATATTCCCTACGGCGAATTGCCGGATGAAAAACTGGATATATTTCCTTCAGACAAACCGCATTCAAAAACCCTGGTCTTTATTCATGGCGGGTATTGGTATAAACATGTTGCCGCAGATTTTTATTTGATCACGGAAGCATTCAGAAGCCATGGAGTAACAACTGTGTTGATAGATTATCCATTGATGCCTGGCTATCCTATGGAACAATTGGTGATTTCCTGCCGGAAGGCTATTCATTGGGTGCAACAGAATATTTCGCGTTACAATGGTGATGAGCAAGAGGTTTATGTTTCGGGCCACAGCGCCGGCGGACATTTGGCTGCGATGATGATGGTTGAAGGGAAGCAGGAATTTGCTTATCCTCTCAAAGCCGTTTGCGCGATCAGTGGATTGTATAATTTATTGCCTGTGCAATTATGTTATGTGAATGAGATATTGAAGATGGATGAAGAAACCGCATTGCGGAATAGCCCCGTACATTTATCCCCTGTTGCCTGGTGCCCATTGATACTGGCAGTGGGTGCCAATGAATCTCATGAATACCTGGAGCAGAGCCGTGAATTGTATTATGCATGGACAAACCAGGGTGTAAGAATTGAGATGTTAGAAATAGAAGGGCAGGATCATTTTTCTATATTGGAAACGATGGTAGATCAGCCATCTTTTTTGCATGCAGCACTGCATCGTGT
>JAQBNJ010000042.1 GCA_028288645.1 Sediminibacterium sp. | reverse complement strand
ATTTTTTGTTGGCGGCATTTTTGTTGGTGCTTTGATTGCGGCGCAATTGTTTGCGGACCCCCAACCGGTAAAAGTAAATCCCGCATTGGTTGCAGAATTGCACAGTTATCATGTAGACACGTACAGCAGCCAACTGCCTCCGGAAATTTTCAGTTTCCAGGGTTTATTTACCCTGCGTGGATTTGTATTACTGGTAGTCGGTGGTTTTTTTGTAGGGTTTGGAACACGTTATGCCGGCGGTTGTACTTCCGGTCATTCCATCATGGGGTTGAGTAATTTGCAATGGCCTTCACTGGTTGCTACCATTTGTTTTATGGCAGGTGGTTTTATCATGGCCAATATTTTTCTTCCTTTTATCATGCGCTTATAATTAATGTATGTCAGAACCAAGATCTATAAACGAAACAAAAACGGGTGAACCTGCAATACTGAGATCAAATACAGATCTGCCCGATGCAAATGAAGAACTTGAGCCGTCAACAGGTAAATGGTATACGAATATCAAGTACGGCGTAGTGGGTATGTTGTTTGGGATCGTATTTGTAAAAGCCGAAGTATTGTCTTGGTTCCGGATCCAGGAAATGTTCCGGCTGCAGAATTTTCATATGTATGGTGTAATTGGCACAGCCGTAGTGGTTGCTGCTATTTCTGTATGGCTGATCAAAAAGTTCAAAATAAAAACACTCGATGGCAGGCAAATTCAATTCCACCCAAAGAAATTCAACAAGGGACAGATATATGGCGGTCTTATATTCGGGTTTGGCTGGGCAATGACGGGTGCCTGCCCCGGACCGCTATTTGCGCAGATAGGTATGGGTGCTACTGTCGTGACCGTGACTTTAGTAAGTGCAATTGCGGGAACCTGGGTGTATGGTTATTTTAGCGACAGGCTTCCGAAGTAGACGTGTTATGTTGAATTTTAAATGTTGAATGTTGAATGTTGAATGTAAGGGGATCTGAACATGTTATAATTCAACATTTAAAATTCAAAATTCAAAATAATTTACCGCAAGATCTTCTCCATCTTCCTGCCCTTCGCCAACTCATCCACCAGTTTGTCGAGGTAGCGGACCTGTTGCGTTAAAGTATTTTCGATATCCTCTATGCGATAACCACAGATCATGCCGGTGATGAGGTGCGCATTGGGATTCAGCTTGGCTTTTTGGAAGAATGTTTCAAAACTTACTTTTTCTTTGATCAGTTCCTGCAGCTTCTTGTTGTTGAACCCGGTTAGCCATTCAATCACCTCGTGTAATTCTTCTTTTGTTCTGCCTTTCTTCTCCACTTTTATTACATACAGTGGATAGACCGAGGCGAAGCTCATTTTTGCGATACGCTCATTGTGTGTGGCGGAAGTATTCATATGTTTTATTTTAGAAAGAAACGGTCATTTTTATCTTGCACAACGTGGGAACGGGATCAGTTCTTTATAAAAATAATCCAGTCCCATTCTGCCGAATCACCACCTCCTAAACTTGGTGTATAAAGAAATAGTTTGATCTCAGCATTTGGATTAGCATTCAGGTATTCTCTCACCTTAACCAATCTTTGGATAGACAGCCAGATAGGGGTGTAATCAAAAACACCATTGTACGGGTTAAAAATATTCTGGAACCCTACCATTGGATTTACAATATCTGCTGCTGTTACCTTCTCGAACTGACTTGCAGGAAGCATGTTTTGTGGTGTTTTGATCCTGCCTGTACCCATCCAGATGATGTCGCCATCAAATAGTATTTCATTTAATTCCTTGTATTGTATTTTTAAATTGCCAAAATCGGCAGGCTCCTTATATTGGGGGGAAAGCGTAAATGTTAAGGGGCTTGTTGGATAAATGGTTTCCTTCCCGCCTTCAAAAGTATTTGTCAGGTAATCGACTTTCAGCATCAATATTTTATTCTCGCGGGGGCCATCATCCTTTTTCGAACAGGATAGGAACAAACAAAAAATGGGTAAAATAGAAAAAAGGATCTTTTTCATATCCGCATATTTTATGTGATTCCTTTTTAGGTATGATTGTTTCAATGCTTCTACAGTACTAATATACAAAATTATTTTAATTAGATTTTTGCTTTTGTTGGTGTTTGAAAAGTCACACGCGGGGCCGGAAGTCCCGGGGAGAAAGGATAGAGTTTTCTATATCCACGCTCTAAAGAGCGTGGCAAGAATGATCGCCACCTCTCGAATGAAGGTCTAATTCAACATTCAAAATAATAACCACTACATCCCTGCCTCCATCAACAGTATATTAAATTTATGACCATCAGGATCAGCAAAAGCAAAACCATAGTGATTGGTTTGATCCCTGCCCGCTTCATTAAAAACGGTGCCCCCGGCTTTTGTAATTTTATCTTTCCATTCTTTCACTTCCGCTTCTGTTTCTGCTGAAATGGTGAATATGACTTCACTGGTTTTTGACCCGGATGGTAAATATTCATCTATTTGTGAACCCTGTTCAAAAAAATGGATCACAAAATCATCATCACCAAAAAGAAAACTGGCCAGCTTAGGATAGTTGCCTGTCTTATTTGGCATAAACCCCAATTGTGTATAGAATTCATTGGTGCGCTTTGCATCTTTTACGCTAAAGTTTGCCCATATTTTTTTCGCTTTCATGTTGTTGGATTTTGAAACATCGTTAGTAATGTGTTGTGCTATTTACATGTATTAAATTGCTTTTGTTCCGGCCTGCATATTGTGTATTTGCAGTCTGTACGGGTTGATGTAAAGCTGGAACGCAAGGCTCACCAAGGTTACGCAAGGGACGCAAAGGATTCTTCCTTGCGTCCCCCGCGGTTCTTTGCGGCCCTTGCGTTCCAGCTTTTAGCCATAGCGTTTGTTAACCCTATTAACTCGTTAGCGACCAAGTATTAGATCAAATGATCTAATAGCACAACACGTTAATTAATAAAAAATATAGTTTTCCCCGCCGCCACAGAAACACTTTCCGGAGAAGGTAGCAAATGTTATGCCTTTCTACATTTCTATAACGATTTGCCCGATTCCGTGTCTAACTGCTGTATCGTTCTCTTCGCTGCAGCCAATCTCACTGCTTTGTTTTTCTCAACCAGTTTATGCGTGGCCCATTTTTCTACCCTATGGTGTAACGGCACGAGTAAAGCTGCAATAGAAACCAATGCGAGCAACATGATCAAAGGGGAATGATGTGTGATCCTTTCCAGGAAGGGGTGGAGTAATAAATTGAGGAATTCAAAGACTATGAGAAGTGCGATCACGCCCAGTATTTCGATCGCTCTTGTACTGGTAATAAAGCTGTGACTGAGTAATAAGAAAAGAATGATAAAGCTGATGATCCCAAGGGCAATTACTGCATATTGAATATTCTCTTTACGCTGTTCGGCCTCTTCTGTTTTTTTTGCATTGTCCTCCATGATACGCAGCTAATCATTAAAAGCAAGCGCCTGCGTTTTATTAATATTATCCTGGCTGAAAATAGAAGCATTTAATTCATCCTTCAATTTGGCGTAATAATAGGCACTGTCTGTTTGATGGAGCGTCTCAAATATTTCCTGCATAAACCTGGCTGCCGAAAGCTTTACATTGCTATTGTTGTCCTGCTTTCCCATTTCCAGCAGATCGCGCGTTCTTGCCTGCGCATCTTTTACCCTGTTGGTATGTAACAGGAAAAGAATATAGGTTTCATAAAAATCCAGCTTGGTTGAATTACTTGCGATCTGGTTGTTTAAAGCCATGGCTTTCTTAAAATAAACATCAGCCATTTCTACATCTCCCATTTTCCAATAGATAGAGCCATTTAAATACATGGCTCCAAACGAGAAAGACTGGCTTTTTATCCTGGCACTGGTTTCAGCCAATCCCTGTGCATAATGTAAAGCAGAGTCGTAACGCTGTGTGAGCAGGTAATACTTTGCCATATTACGCTGGTATTGTACCAGCATGAAATGATACATGGGAGAGGAGGTATCAGGCAGATTTTCTCCTCCCTTCCTGATATTCTTTAACGCTTCTTCATTGTTCTGAAGAAAAAAATTGACCAGGGCAATATCAAAATACAGGGAGCTGATCCGCCTTTTATCATGGGCATTTTCAGCTAATGGAAGTGCTTTAAAATAATATTCCAGCGAAGCGGTATTATCCCCTTTTACAAATCCCATATAGGTGCCTATCCAGTTATACGCGATGGCAAGCAATGAATCGTTTTTCAATTGCTGTGCTGTCTTCAATAGCTCCATGTGCATGGACGTATCTATCACGCCAGCTTTTAATAACAGGTTGGTTTCCGCAATTTTTACAATAATGCTGAACCTGTCAATGGGTTTTGTGGTATGGCCCAGTACGCTCTTCAGGCTATCCATATAATGATCCTGTGCAGAAGCCTGGATGTATATAGAAAAAATAACCAGGATCAGGATTTTTTTCATTGTTTTTATTTTTCTCGACAGCGTTTATTAAAGTTAACGTGTTGTGCTATTAAATCGAGTAACATTTCTTTTATTTCTGGCATTCAAATTATGTTTATTCAGCTTGAATGTGTTGATGTAAAGCTGGAACGCAAGGAACGCTAAGTACCGCAAGGAACGCAGTGAAAACCTTTGCGTTCCTTGCGTAATCTTTGCGCACCTTGCGTAATCTTTGCGCACCTTGCGTTCCAGCTTTTAACCACGCATTAAGCATATTTAGCAAACTCGTTAGTTACTATGTACATGTCAAACAATCTAATAGCACAACACGTTAAAAGTTACTAAAAATGAAAGTCATTTGTGCGCGTCAAACCCATATTGTATGGCCGTTTTAAGTATGTCAATGTTTATATCTTTCAGCGTTTTGAACTTGATGCAATACCCGGTCACGCCCGCTTTGCCTATTTTGCTTCCATAGGTTTTGGCTAAGTATGTCTTATCATCGAGACCAAGAATATAGACAGAGATCCCGGTGGTGTTTGCACTGAGACCAATTTGATAAAACTCCCTGGTTTTTCCATCAGCATATGTTATGGTGTAAAGTCCGTATCCTATATTAGGATTAGACACGGTTTTATTTTCACTGTCTTTACCATCTAAGAACCATAATTTACAGGCTGGCCTTAGTTCATGAATGATGCGGTGCAACGCCTGCATGTCGCTGCGTTTTGGTTCAGGCTGTTCGGTGATATAGCTTTTGATCTGTTCTTTTACGTTCATATAAATATCAAATTAATTTCCGATCAGAAAGAAGCAGCATCCCGCGCTTTGAGATACCTATTGTTGCAGATCGGTATTGA
>JAQBNJ010000319.1 GCA_028288645.1 Sediminibacterium sp. | reverse complement strand
GGTTCAATTTCAATTTCAATCCTTCCAACCCCATTTCCAGGTTGTATTTGAACACATCATAACTGAGCTTATCATTCTGGTTCAGTGCCTTCCTGTCAAATTTCTTCAATTTGTCGAGGTATTCGGTATAGTACTCTTTCACTTTTGCATTGTATGAATCAGTAAAAGTTACCGGCAGCCGGTCGTTATAAATCGAGCCGCCGTTTGATGTGGCCTGCAAAGGAAACAGCCGGTAGCCATCTCCATTAAAAACTTTAAAGAGAGTGGCGAGGTCTTTATTATCTTCTTTGTTTTGCGAAATAACAGGTTGGAGGAAAAGAAAAATGGCGAGAATACAAAGAGTACACTTCATACAGTTTTTTTTATAAAGTTTATGCACGGGTTACTATGATGGTCATGAAGATAACAAACCCCTTTCATTTTATTTATATTCGATCTGAAACACCTATATTTAAAGAGCTATCTAAACACCGGGGAACAGGCTAAGTGGATCCATATAGCAAACACAGATCATTCACAAATAAACAGATCCATTAGCCCCGTTCATGACAGACAAAACATTCACCAAGCCTTTTTATATTTTTTTCCTGGTAATGCCGCAGGGCCTTAGCCAGGGTTTTGTATCCGTTGCCTTACCTTACCTTCTTACACAACATGGGTTTTCTGTAGCGGCCAGTGCGGGAATTGTATCGCTGGCTGTTTTTGCCAATGTGTGGCGTTTTCTCTGGGGGCCAGTAGTGGACCTTTCGCTTAGTTTAAAAAAATGGTACTGGATAGGTTTATTGGTAACGATGGCCACGTTGTTAATGCTTTGTTTCGCGCATCTTGATGTGAATAATGATCTGTTTATTTCCGCGCTTGTTTTTATCTCACAGGTAGCGGCAACATTTACTTTATTGCCTGTAAATGGCTTTATGGCAAAGCGCATAGAAGAGCAACACAAAGGAAAAGCATCAGGCTGGTACCAGGCCGGAAGCCTTGCCGGTGTTGGATTGGGTGGTGGTGCCGGTTTGTGGGTGGCCGAACATTATAATGAAGTTATTGCAGGGATCGTTATCTGTGCGATCTCCGCTCTTTCTGCATTGGTCATCATCCTTGTCAAAGACATACAACACCAGAAAGGAAAAACGATCCTACATGAAATAGCCAATATTGGTAAGGATCTTATGGTTATGTTCAAAGTGCCGGTTGCGTTGTTTGCAATGATCCTGATCATCCTGCCGATCGGTTCAGGTGCTGCTTCCAATGTGTGGGCGGCTGTTGCCAACGACTGGCATGCAGATGCGGATACTGTAGCGTTGGTGACAGGAATATTAAGCGGCCTCATCAGCGCAGCAGGTTGTGTGGCAGGCGGTTATTTTGCTGATAAGAAAGGCGTTTTTTTTGCGTATTTATTTTTTGGCGTAGTATGTGCGGTTATCACGATGGTAATGGCTGTAATGCCTTACCGCCCATGGGTATATGTAAGCGGTGTGCTGGCATACACATTTGCAGTAGGACTTGTATATGCAGCTTTTACAGCCGTGGTACTTTTTGCGATCGGTAAGAAAAATGTTGCTACGAAATTCTCACTTCTTTCTTCCATCGGCAATATCCCGGTGATGTATATGACGGTGATCGACGGGCGTGTACACGATGGGTACAATAGCAAGATCATGCTCATCACCGAAGGGGTAGCGGGCATATTATTCGTTGTCCTGGCGGCAATGGTTTTGCGATGGTTGAAAGCAAGGAATAAATTAGTACAGAGAGTGGAGTGAATTTATAATAAATGTATCTTGAGAGCACCAAAACAATCACCTGCATGAGGCGATCTATCATCCTGTTGGCATCTTTGATCATCTTACAAAAATCTTCGGCCCAATATTTCAATCCCGATAGCGTATGGCATATTATTGAAACCACAAAGGATAAAGACCTGCGGTTTGATATGTTGTATAAAATGAATCTCCGTTACCAGAATGCCAGCCTGGATTCAAACATATTCTTTGCCAAAAAATTATTGGAATATGGTGAGAAAATAAACGATCAGAAGATCATTGCATACGGAACGCTGAACCTTGGTTATCCTTTTATAAGAACGGGAGACCTTCGAAAAGGGCAGGGATATATTCAAAAAGCAACAAAAATTGCAGAGCAATACCCTGATAACGAGGTATTCTCCAGGATAAGCAACTTCAACCAGAATATAGAGGTGGACCCTCAAAAAAAATTGGTGTATATAAAGAAAGCCGTTTCATATATAAGTTCAGTAAAAGGAGCTGACCTGTATAAGGTAATTCTTTTTTGCAATGCAAGCGTTGCCTTCAGGAACATCGATATTGATTCCGCTTTATTCTATGCTCAAAAAGCCGGCGACATTTCATTAAAAATTGGCGACACCCTTAGTACGGCTGTCCCGTTTGCACTGGCGAATACCTATATGAAAATGGACCAGCCAGACCTGGCACTGGTGTATTTTAAACGTAGCCTTGCCAATGCTGTAAAGACCAATCTGGTCGGCGACCTGATGCGGGGTTATGGAGGCATGGCAGGGTATTTTATTAAAATGAACCGGAAAGATTCTGCGTTGTATTACCAGAAAAAAATCTTCTACAACGGACATAAAGAAACGGTTGGCAGTAAGGTGAATTCTGCAAAATGGCAATTTGATTTTTATACAGAACAGGGAAACAGGGACAGTGCCATAAAGTATGCAAAATATTATATTACCGGAAATGATACCCTCAATAACAGGAACACGATTGCGGATCTGCAACAGGCAAGGTTTGAAGAAGACTTACGGCAGCATGAATTACAAATTGCAAAAGAGGAAGAACAGGAGCAGCGCAACCGGGATCTCCAACTGGTTATTACTGCAATTGTGATCTTATCGATAATAACCCTGTTCCTTTTATTGAGTAGAAGCATCCTGGTTAGTCATAGATTGGTAGGATTCCTGAACGTAGTGGTTTTATTGGTAGTATTTGAGTTCATCAATTT
>JAQBNJ010000298.1 GCA_028288645.1 Sediminibacterium sp. | reverse complement strand
GTGCGGGTGGCATCGTCTCTTGCGTCGCAATCCATTCATCTGTTGGTTCATTATTGGGCTGATTTGGGAGTTTTCGTTTTGGGGGTAGATGGTTTCGTTTTGGCGTTAGATACGCTATTCTTCCGTAAGGCGATCTACCACCAATACGAAAATATTATTATTGAGGATCAATGGATTGATATAGGAGAGGTGTTTGAAAAGGAGGGAAACTTGCGTACTTTTAAGTGTTAGCAGCAACACGTAGACCATGATAATTTTAGACACAAACGAAAAAATTCAGCAAGCAACAAAAGATCTTAAATACAGATTAAATTCAATGATGGCATATGACATCTACAACCATTTATTTGAAAAGTATAAATGCATTAATGAAGAAAATGGGTTGACTTCAATATATCACGAAAGCCATATAATAGATCCTGCTTTAGAAATCTCAATCGTTTTTGGCAGACAATTACTAGACTTCCTTCAAATCGGACACAATAAAGCAACTGGACAATTGGACAATCCATTAATTTATAAAAGAAATAGCATAAAACCGGACGATCTGTTTCTTTCATCCTTTCCAGGAATAACTAAGTTCCCATTGGCAGATTCAATTGTAACTACGTATGACAGGCACATTAAATCAATAATTAAAGTCGCAAATAAAGCTTCTGCCCATATGACTTTTTCACATACCACAGATCAAGAATTTTTAGACATTAAAGAAATTAAACCGATAATCTTCGACCTCTGTTTAAAATATATACCAAATATCACGCATGATAATTTATGGTGGTTTAATAGGGACTCAATAAAAAATGCGTATATGGACAAGTAGTGCTGCTGCTAACATTGCATTGGCACTATGTCGGCTGACGGAATACAATCCGGCAGCAGCAAGAAATCAGCTATGGTTCCAGCTTGACGTTATAAATTTAGCAATAGAATAAGTCATCGACTTTTGTATCTTTATTCAGCAACAGTTCTCGGCTGACGGATCACGGAATTCCGCCACAACGCCAATGCTGGGACGTTAGCGGCAACCGTAGAGCGACACCCCATAAGCTCGACAGACAGAATGAATATAGATTCTTACATACCGACAGAATTATTGAGACCTTTCATTAGGACATATATAATCATAGAAAGTCAGGACGAGTTAGTAAACAATATATTGCCAGACACATCGCTTGTAATGGCTTTTAGATATAAGGGAAGATTACACTGTGTGGCGAACGATGCAAAAAACTACTTACCGCCTTCTTCTCTTTCCGGTTTGAGAAAGTCACGACGTTTATTCAATTATTCAAAAGACACAGGAAATATTCTTATACTATTCAAAGAAGCAGGGGCGGCTGCTTTTTTTAAAGAACCTCTTCACGAGCTATTTGAAGAGAATGTTTCGCTTGACAATTTTATCGGTCATCAAAAATCATCAATTATCGAAGAACAATTGGCTGAAGCAAATAGCAATTTTCAAAGAATAGATTTGATTGAACGGTTTTTATTATCTGAATTATGTGACTATGAACCCGACAATCTAATTCTAACTGCCCTGCAAAAAATCCATTTTACGAAAGGCATAATCAGAATAAAAGATTTGTCGCACTCGCTTTATATAAGCCAAGATGCATTTGAAAAACGATTCAGGCGGATAGTTGGCACATCGCCAAAACAATTATCATCTATTGTAAGGTTGAGAAGCATTACCGACAGTAGAAAACAAAAACATTCGCTTACTAAAATAGCTTTAGATGCAGGATATTTCGATCAACCGCATTTCAACAAAGACTTTAAGTTATTTACGGGACAAACTCCCGCTGACTTTTTCAACTCTCCTTCCATTTTGCAAATCAATGATTTTTTACAATGATTTGATTTCGTGTATAGATAATTTTGCATAAAAAATTCTGCAAAATGAAATTCAAATTATTCACCAACCTGTTATTATTTTCTCTTTTCGGTATTGCACTTGGCTTTTTTGGTATTCTTTATGAAGGAGTTGTTTATGGACCAAAATTGTTGGATGTTTCAATGGAAAGAATGCTTTTCTGGAAAACTTTTACTTCAGTTATAAGTCCACTTATCTATTATGTTCCGTGGGTTTATCTGGCGACAATTGCTTTGATTGTTTTGTATTTCAAGACACCGAAAGAAAAAGCGGAACTTAAAAATAAATTACTGTGGGCAAGTATACTCCAAATAGTTTCTTTAGCATTGACAATTTACATACTGACACAAATAAATTTTAAACTGATGTTCGGCAACTTAGAAAAATATGCTGATACAATTCAGGGAAAGGTAATTCTATTTAATATTTTAAGCATTATCAGAGTGGCTTTCGCTGCATCGGGTTTAACTTTTATTTTCAAAGCATACATACAAACTCAGCAAGGCAAAAACTAATAGACGCTTCAATAAAAATCTTTCATTCTCCGCAGGGTCTTGATCTTCAAATTCTCACACTGATGCAAAAAACGCGGAGTGTTCGCCGCGAACGTCTCTCGCGAGAGGACTTCGCGGTTTGAATTGCTACGCTTATCATATACCACTGATCATGACAAGGAGCAGTTGGTTCAGTTTTTGCATTACAACATGAATCGCATAACAATCCGCATTTTCAAATATTATGTTCCTGCAATGAAGATGAGGTTAGATCAATATCCTGTAACTCCATATATGTTATCCAGGGTATACTCCCTGCACCCCGGTATAATAATATTTCGCAGAACTATGCGGATATTTCTTTCTCCGCAGGGTCTTCATCATCTCACGCTGATGCAAAAAACGCGGAGTGTTCGCCGCGAACGTCTCTCGCGAGAGGACTTCGCGGTTTGAATTCCTACGCCTATCATATACCACAGATCATGATGAGGAGCAGCTGGTGCAGGTTTTGGTGTTCAATATATATCACATAGCAATCGGCATCTTCTAACACTACGTTCCTGCAATGGAGATCAAGTTAGATCAATATCCTGTAACTCTATATATGTTATCACAGGGTATACCCCCTGCACCCCGGTATAATAATATTTCGCAGAACTATGCAGATATTCTTCAGGCAATTTGGCAAGGCCCGCTTTGCAGGGATTTTGGTGAATGTAATTTGTTTTCTGCTGCATGAACGGAATACTATAACACTCTTTCCTATCGAACGAAGGCTCAAAAACCTGGTGCTTTTTATTGTGTATTTTTTCAGTTGCGTTAACCCATTCTGCCAATTGATCCAGTATATCTTTTCTATTCTGCTCCTGCAGCAACTTCACCAGTTCATAGGCCATAAACCGTTTACCATTTCCAACAATGGTATTGATAGATTGACTGGTTGTTCTGAAAGCAATTAATGCATGAAAGTGATTGGGCATGATCACATAACCGGCGATATGGTGCTCCTCCTGTTTGAGATAGTCAAACCAGCGGTACACGGCATGGTATCCATTGGTGATATTGAACAATGGCAGCCAGCTTGCACAGGTGATCGTGATAGAAAAAACACCATTGGGCTCGGCTATTTTTTTTCTTACACTCATTGTTTTTTGTTTTGTTGAAATTACAATGAATGCGGTATTTGAATATTGCGGTTTATACCTAAGAAGATGCTGATGTTCTCAAGATGATTTGTGGTATAATAGGAGTAGCCAATTCAAACCGCGAAGTCCTCTCGCGAGAGACGTTCGCGGCGAACACTCCGCGCCTTATGCATTAGCGTGTGATTCGAGATGAACACGGTGCGGAGAAGGAAATGAATGAGTTATTTGAATATTGCGGTTTATACCTAAGGAGATGCCGATGTTCTCAAGATGATTTGTGGTAGAATAGGAGTAGCCAATTCAATCCGCGAAGTCTCCGCCGCGGCGGAAGACGTTCGCGGCGAACACTCCGCGCTTTCTGCATTAGCGTGTGATTCGAGATGAACACGGTGCGGAGAAGGAAAGTATAATAGGTTTTTTTGTTATGCTTTACAGAACACGAAAAGCCAAAAAAAATAGTCATAGATAAAAGTCTGCCCCTAACAAAAGCTCCTATGTAAAGCGGTTTTCAGAGTTCACGCATTTGACAATATGGTATCAAAGATATTACATAATTCTATTTCTCCTTTCTTCGCAGGGTCTTCAATTTCTCACACTGATGCAAAAAACGCGAGTGTTCGCCGCGAACGTCTCTCGCGAGAGGACTTCGCGGTTTGAATTGCTACGCTTATCATATACCACAGAGCTTTCTGCTTCTGCGTGTGATTCGAGATGAACACAGTGCAGAGAAGGAAAGTTTATTCACTATCCGCGGTAATCATATCTCTCGCTTCTTGCACACTGTAGGTCTTGCTCTCTCCACGCAAACGGCTTTGTCTGCGCTGATCAAAACGTTCTATATCCTCTGCTGTAAATTCGTATTCAATATCATCATCCTCATTGTATTCCTTTGCAAGGGCATACATGAGTTTTAACAATTTCTCATCGCTCTTGTCCACATACTGATGCAATTTCTCACGCATATTGATCGCTGTCATAAGAACCTGATTTTATACAAATTTAGATAATATCCGCTTTCCGTAACATGATTTACGTTATAAATAGCCCTATACATTCGCGGGAACCTTCCTATTTTTCTGTAGCCGCGGACGATTCGAGATGAAAACCCAGCGGAGAAGTAGAGAATTATTACAAAAGCAGTTCAGAAAACGCTTCAACCCGCATTCACGATGATATGGTTATTGTTCTTCCCTACTCCGTTTTGACATAGTCATGATCAGTGTAAAAACACCGCAGAATACGATCATCAGTGATATGAGGTCCATCAATGTGAATCCATCATTCTCATTAAAGTAGAAAATGGTGTACATCTCAAAGGAGGCAGGCGTCGGCATAATGATCATGGCGAGCCCGAGTGTGATGAACAATAATGAAATAATGATGCGGATGGGGTTTGGGAATCTTTGTATGGCACCTGCAAAACCTTTGCGCCTGTTCCGCTTAAATACAATGTCTATTTCTTCTGTTGTTTTCTCTTTCGGTACAGCAGAGAGCTGGCTCGCCAGGTAAGAACGGTAGCCGGGATTTCGCTCAAGGGCATCGTGGAAATACTGTTTCAGTGCATGCATTTCTTCACCGGGAATATCTGATCCGTTGAGAGATTGCATGATATCATCTACCTTCCGTTCGATATCTTCTTTTGCCATCCGCCGCCTGACACTAAATATTTGTGACCATATCGGTTTCTTTGTCAGCAAGTTTGAATAATTTTAAACGGAGGAATATCATCCCACATGAGCGAAGCTATAAAAAAAGTTTCCATAATCACGGTTAATTTCAATCAACCCCTGGTTACAGAGCAATTGCTCCATTCTATCGAACAAATGAATGAGTATGCTTTAACTGAGATCATTGTTGTGGATAATGGCAGTACGGTGAACCCGGTGCCCGCCTGGCAGGAGAAGTACCCTTCTATCCATTTCATCAGGAGTGAGGCCAATACCGGTTTTGCAGGCGGTAATAATATCGGGATACACGCTGCAGGGGGCGATTTTCTTTTCCTTGTCAATAATGATACGGAATTTACAAAAGGCCTGGTCACCCAACTGGTTCAGGCACTGGAAGCACATAAAGAAACAGCCGTGGTATCTCCCAAGATCCGCTATTATGATCAACCGGATATGCTCCAATATGCAGGTTATACAAAAATGAACTACTATACTGCGCGTAACAGTTGTATCGGCCAATTTGAAAAAGACGATGGGCAGTTCGATCATTTAACGGGAGAAACTGCTTTCGCGCATGGAGCCGCCATGATGGTGAGGAAAGAAGCGATCATTGAAGCGGGCCCGATGAAGGAAAACTATTTTTTGTACTATGAAGAAATGGATTGGTGCGACAGTTTTAAAAAAAAGGGCTATACGATACGGTTGGATATGCAGGCATTGATCTACCACAAAGAATCTGTGTCCGTAGGACAAAACAGTGCACTGAAAGAGTATTTTATGAACAGGAACCGTATCTTGTTTGAGAGAAGGAACGCCGGTTTTGTGCAGAGAACATTTTTCTATTTCTTTTTTTTATTCGTAGTAACGCCACGGAACATAGTCCAGTATATGCGCCTCGGGCAAACGGGTTTTACCAGGCAATTGTGGCGGGCCATTAAATGGAATCTGACATATGGTGTAACGAGTTCAGAAACCGGCTACATACCTTAACTATTACTATGACAATTATTTTCTGGATAAGCCTTCTGATCATCTTCTATACCTATATAGGATATGGAATGGTATTGTATGTATTGATAAAGATCTTCAGGCGCAGCAAGCCCTTGGTGCAGGACCTGGAATTACCAACACTCACCGTAATGGTTGCTGCTTATAATGAAGAAGATTTTATCAGGAAAAAAATAGAGAACACGCTTCAATTGGAATATCCTTCGGGAAAGATCAGGTATATTTTTGTTACGGATGGCTCAACGGACCGGACCGTTGATATCATTAAGGAATATCCCTCCATACAATTGTTGCACAGCGATGGAAGAACCGGCAAAATAGCCGCTGTTCACAGGGCCATGCAGTACGTGGAGACCGAAGTGGTCGTATTTACCGATGCCAACACATTGCTGAATACAAGCGCACTTCCGAAAATGGCCAGGCACTATGCAGATAAAAAGATCGGCGCCGTATCAGGTGAAAAACGGGTAGAAATATCAGAAACCGCTGATGCAACGGCAGCAGAAGGATTTTACTGGAAATATGAATCAAAATTGAAAATGTGGGATTCGATCCTGTATTCCCTTGTCGGCGCCGCCGGCGAATTATTCAGCATAAGAACAGATCTATATCAGCCCGTTCCTTCCAATTCACTGCTGGATGATTTTATGATCTCGATGCGTATTGCTGAAAAAGGATACCGCATCCTCTATGAACCCGAAGCGTATGCTATGGAAAAATCATCCGCTTCTATCACCGAAGAATTGAAAAGAAAAGTGAGAATCTCGGCCGGTGGCATCCAGTCGGTTATCTGGCTTCGTTCCATGTTACTTCCTTTTAAGAATCCTGTGCTTACCTGGGAATATATCAGTCACAGGGTTTTGCGTTGGACGATCACGCCTTTTTTATTATTGCTTGCTTTTGTGTTGAATATATGGATAGTGGTTTCGGGCGCTTCCTTTCTGTATGTGTTCCTGCTTGTGTGCCAGGTTATTTTTTATGGCCTTGCAGTAACGGGTTGGGTACTGGAGTCAAGGGAGATACGGATCAAAATACTATTCATCCCCTATTATTTCTGTTTGATGAATTATGCGGTGATCGCCGGAATTATCAGGTATATGTCCACCACACAAACAGGTGTATGGGAAAAAGCGAAAAGGAAAATGTAAAGAATGGTCATCCAAAATCCCAGTACCGGATTAAGCCGGTACCCGGTTTGCAGGCAAGACTAAGCAGGTAATTATCTTCCATAACAAAGCTGTTTAAGAGCCATTCATCTCCTGCCTCTGTGGTATATACATCATTCATGCAGGATACTTTTGTGAGATCATCAAGAATGCCCGTCCCCACTGCTTTTAACAGCGATTCTTTTCGTGTCCATAGCAGGTAAAAAACAGCCAGCGGATCGCGGGTATCCTTTATTGAATTGATCTCATCAATATCGAAGCAGCGGTTCAGGATCTCATCGTAAGCAAATTCGT
>JAQBNJ010000297.1 GCA_028288645.1 Sediminibacterium sp. | reverse complement strand
AAATTGCCACAGACGACACAGATTAACACAGAAAAACATCTGTGAAAATCTGTGTCGTCTGTGGCAAAAAAGTTATTTCAATTTCGCCAATGCCTCTTTAATTCTTCCCCACGCAGCTTCAATATTCTCCATACCCGTAGCAAACGAAAAACGAACACAATTCGGTTCTCCGAATGCATCGCCCATTACACAGGAAACATGGGCGTTGTTTAAAATATACATACTCAGGTCGCCCGAGTTTTTGATCGTTTCTGTTCCGTCTGATTTTCCGTAGTAAGCGCTTACATCCGGGAACGCGTAGAATGCACCTTCGGGTTCAAAACATTTAAACCCTGGAATTTCTTTGATGAGTTCCATGGTTCTTTTTCTTCTCCTCGTAAATTCTTCAGCCATCTCCTGCGATGGACGAAGGTCGCCGGTTAATGCGGCAACCGCTGCTTTTTGTGTAACAGAAGTAGCGCCGCTGGTAAATTGTCCCTGTATCTTTTCACAGGCTTTTGCGATCTCAACGTTTGCTGCAATATATCCTAAACGCCAGCCGGTCATCGCAAAACCCTTACTCAATCCATTGATCAATACCACGCGGTCTTTCAGGTCGGCGAATTGTGCAATGCTTTCATGTTTGCCAACAAAATTGATGTACTCGTATATTTCATCAGCCAGGATAATAATATTGGGATGTTTCCTGAACACAACAGCTAATGCTTCTAACTCAGCTTTACTGTAAACAGCGCCGGAAGGATTACAGGGAGAGGAGAACATGAACACTTTTGTTTTATCAGTGATGGCGGCTTCCAATTGTTCAGGAGTGGATTTGAAACCGCTTTCAACTGTGGTTCTTATTTCAACCACTTTCCCTTTGGCAATTTTTACCAGTTCAGAATACGTTACCCAATAAGGTGTTGGAATGATAACTTCATCGCCTTCATCCACCAAAGCCAGTATGGTATTGGCAAGGCTTTGTTTGGCGCCTGTAGAGGTAACAATATTCTCAGGTTTATATTCAAGGTTGTTATCGCGTAATAATTTGGTGCAGACAGCTTCACGAAGATCCATGTAGCCGGCAACGGGTGAGTAATGGCTCCAGTTATCATTGATTGCTTTGATAGCGGCGTCTTTGATATGTTGCGGCGTATCAAAATCTGGTTCACCCAAACTTAAATTGATCACATTAAAACCTTTGGCTGCCAGTTCACGGCCGAGTTTGGCCATTTTAAGTGTTTCGGGTTCATTAAACCTGTCAAGGAACGAAGAAAGTTGCATAGTTAGTTGCTGATAAAATGGGTTATCGATTGGTTTTTGCGGGCGGAAGTTCGGAAAAACTATCCAAACGATTGTAAGTTTTGACAGGCCATAAAGGATAGAGTTGTGATAAGTAGCGTAAATTTGTACACTATGCCACACGAACCGATCTCCGTTTTCGACATGTTTAAAATAGGTGTGGGGCCATCAAGTTCTCACACACTCGGGCCATGGAGGGCAGCGCTGCGTTGTGTTGATACTATCAAAGAGAAAGGGGGACTTGAACAGGTGAGATCTGTAACCGTATTATTGTATGGTTCTCTGGCCAAAACCGGCAAGGGCCATGGCACCGATATCGCCGTTTTGTTAGGATTGTGTGGAGAAGATCCGGTTACGATCGATGTAAACGCCATCACACCAAAAATCAATACTATCACAGAGGATAAGAAACTATTACTTGGCGGAGAAGTATGGATCGATTTTGACACCACAGAACAATTGCAGTTCCTCTATCGCGAAGCATTACCCTTTCATCCCAACGGGCTTTCGTTTTTGGTTGAAATGAAAAATGGAGAAAGCTGGAGTGAAACTTTTTTCTCTATCGGTGGAGGATTTGTGGTGAAAGAAGGAGAAACCAATGGCGGCAAAGCAGGCGTTGATCTTCCTTTCCCCATCAATACAGCGGATGATCTATTACATTGGTGCATGAAAGGAATGGCCATACATGAAGTGGTGATGGAAAATGAAAGCGCCTGGCGCAGCGAAACGGAAACAAGAAAAGGCATCCTGCGGATCTGGAACGCTATGAAAGAATGTACATTCCGGGGATGCCACGCGCAGGGCGAATTACCCGGCGGCCTGCAGGTGCGCAGAAGGGCATTTGCGCTGAATAAAAGACTGATCAACGAACAACCTTATACGAATTATGAAAGCTGGATCGCTGCCATCCGTAAAGGCGGCAACGATTTTAAATATATTCTTGATTGGGTGAGTTGTTTTGCGTTAGCCGTTAACGAAGAGAATGCTTCTTTCGGTAGAGTAGTAACCGCGCCAACCAATGGTGCAGCAGGAGTGATCCCTGCCGTGCTTCAATATTTTATTGTTTTTTGCGATGGTAACGATGAAGATAAGATCATCAATTTTTTATTGACTGCCTCCGAAATAGGAAGCATCTTTAAAAAAGGCGCCACCATTTCTGCGGCGATGGGCGGCTGCCAGGCCGAGATCGGTGTATCTTCTGCGATGGCTGCGGCCGCGCTTACAGAATGCCTCGGTGGCACACAGCGACAATCTTTAATGGCCGCAGAAATTGCGATGGAACACCATCTCGGCCTTACCTGCGACCCGATTGGCGGGCTGGTACAGATCCCCTGCATAGAACGCAATACCATGGGGGCGATCAAAGCCATCACCGCATCACAACTTGCCTTACAGAGCTCTCCCGATTATGCGATTGTTAGCCTCGATAAAGTGATCAAAACCATGTGGGATACCGCATTGGATATGAACAGTAAATACAAGGAAACAGCTGATGGCGGGCTTGCTATTCATATTCCGTTGAGTTTGCCTGAATGTTAGCTGGTAGCAACTGGATACTAGATACTTGATTCTTGATACCTGAAACTTGGTTCTTGCGTATAGTTTTCTGACCAACTGAACATTTGTCTAAAAGAATTGTTTTAGAGAACAGAACAGAAGAAAATCCTTTGCGCCTTTGCCCCTTAGCGCCTTTGCGTGAAATTTTTGGGACCAGTTGATGGAATGATTTTTTAAGGATAAAGAACAGCCCACAAAAGGTTCACTAACGAATGCTTCGCAAATTCAGCTACAGGAAACTGGTCTCTATTTTTAAACGAAGAGAAATGTCAAAACAGCATGTCGTTATTTTAGGAGCGGGGTTTGCGGGACTGCAGCTGGCCCGGAGACTGAAGAACAGTGATTTCGATATCACGCTCATCGATCAATATAATTTTCACCAGTTCCAGCCATTGATGTACCAGGTTGCCACGGGGCGTCTCGAACCAAGTTCTATCTCTTTCCCACTCAGGAAAGTGTTCCAGAAAAAACATAACGTACATGTGCGGCTCGCGAAAGTACTGGAAGCGGATACCGTTACAAAAACAGTTGTAACGGATGATGCCGGGGTTTTTTCATATGATCACTTAGTGATAGCCACAGGCTGCACCACCAATTATTTCGGCAATAAGAATATTGAACGCTTTGCTTTCCCTATGAAGTCAACGGGTGAAGCAGTTACTTTACGCAACCGGATCTTATTGAATTTTGAAGATGCTTTGTCTGCTGAGCCGGAAGAACTGGAAGCCATCTTGAATATTGTTGTTGTGGGCGGCGGACCAACAGGGGTGGAGCTCTCCGGTTCATTGGCTGAATTAAAAAAGAATATCCTCCCGAAAGATTATCCTGATATGG
>JAQBNJ010000288.1 GCA_028288645.1 Sediminibacterium sp. | reverse complement strand
GATCTTGAAAATTGAACTGACGCTGACCAGGCGCTTTATGCAGTATTCGCTGGATACTTATAAAGAAGCGGATATAGATAACCGGGAATATGAAGACTTTGTGCCGATAAAAAAAGTGTCTTCCGTAGCGCTTGCTGATTCCATATTGGCACGAAAGAACAGCGACAATGCAAAATATGCAGCAAGCAATCCTTATTACAGCGGTTTGAAACAGCAACTGGCGAAGTATGTTGAGATCCAGAAAAAAGGTGGCTGGGATACCATTCATTTTAATGCGAAAACAAAATACACCTCGGGGAAAAATTTCCCCGAATTATTGGCGCTTAAAAAAAGATTGGCTGCCACTGGCGAGTTTACTGCTAACGACGATACCACGGGTATGTTAACTCCCGAATTAGACGCCGCTATCAAAGAATACCAAACCAATGAAGGCATCACGCCGGATGGTAAAATAACATCCGCGCTTATAAAGAGTTTGAATGTACCGGTAGCAAGCAGGGTACAACAGCTATTGGTAAATATGGAACGCATGCGCTGGATGCCTACTAAAAAAGAGGGTAAATTGATCCTGGTAAATATCCCGGAATTTATGCTGCATGTAACAGAAGGCGATAAACACGTGATGCATATGCCGGTTGTAGTAGGCAAAGAAGGGCATACCACCGTGATGTTCTCTGATGATCTTGACCAGATCGTATTCAGTCCTTACTGGAACATCCCGCCGAGTATTGCAAAGGCTGAGATAGAGCCTGCCATTGCAAGGAATCCAAACTATCTCGCTCAAAATAATATGGAAAGAACAAGCGATGGCGGGATCAGGCAATTACCCGGCCCCAAGAATGCATTAGGGCGTGTAAAATTCCTTTTCCCAAACAGTTTCAATATTTATTTTCATGACACTCCCACTAAAAGCCTTTTTGAAAAAGACAACCGCGCAGCGAGTCATGGATGCATCCGCTTAGGTGAGCCGGTAAAAATGGCAAATTATCTCCTGGAAAATTCATCCGAATGGACCCCTGAAAAAATTGAAGAAGCTATGAACAGGGGTGTTGAAAAAACAGTAGCACTAAAACATTCTGTACCCGTTATCATCACCTACTATACTGCATGGGTTGATGAAAATAATAAAATGAATTTCAGAAATGATGTTTATGGAAACGATGCTATGGTAGTGGCTAAAATGTTTTCGAACAATTGAGGGGCGAAATATTGAACACTGGGGAATATCGAACACTGAACAAGGAATGTTGAGTGTTGAAGTGCTAGACCTCCGGTCATGTAGCATTCTGACAGCATGCAAGCACCAAAGCCTCAATTCAAAATTCATCACTCCTTGTTCAGTGTTCAATATTCCCCAGTGTTCAATATTCAAGATCGATGTTCACAACAATGAGCCATAAAAAAAGCCCGCTTGCTCAGCGGGCTTTTTTATTGAGATGCCAATACTACGCTTTGTCATTCAGCATTTTTGAATGGGTAACATAATATTTATCAGGGCTATATAAGAATAAACAACTTCCGTTCTTTATCTTCTCGATCACATCCTTATAAATATTTCCGGGTAATGCCGGGCAACCCTGGCTGCGGCCGATATAACCCTGGCTCGCGATGATAGACTCATCAACATAACTGGCGCTGTGCATTACAATGCCTCTTGCCAGGGCATTATCGTTGAAGCCCTTCTCTTCGCCTTCAAGACGTAAAGAAGTACCGTGCTTTCCATTATAGGTATCGCCGGTTATATAAAAACCCAAACTGCTTTGGTAGCTGTTTTCTTTGTTAGAAAATTTTGTAGCAACACTGGTTCCTGAATTTCTTCCGTGTGCCGCATAGGTATTGAAAACCAATTCACCGGTTGTAATATCGATCACAAACAATCTTTTCTTGCCTGATGGTAAACTGAAATCAAGAATAGATAACAGGTTGTCTTTTTTGATCTTTCCCGCATTCAACAGGTTATTGTATCCGGTCAAAGCAAATTCAAATGCCTGGCGTGAAAGTCCCAAGGCCCCTAATTCCAGGCTCTCGAAAAGAGGCATCTTTTCGGCAACCATAGAGTTGGCGACTGCAACAGCAGTTGTATTCACCAACGGGGTAGTAGACACTTTATTAGAATTTGTAAAAGCCAAACTCATACAAACAAGTAATCCTACAAAGGCTACCGCTCGCAAACTCCAGGTCCTGGTCTTGTTCAATTGTTTGTTTTTGTTCAATTTCTTCATGATACGCTGCTTACTTTTAATTAAGAAAAATGGTAAAGTTTGGGTAAGTGCAGTGAGAAGTGGTGGAGAACAAATGTAGACCGAATACCACAGAATGCGGGTTTTCAACTGTTATAAATACGTTGATATACAATGCTTTAACATAACTAAAAAAACTCAGCGTTAAAATTTTTTACCTGATGTTTTTTTGCCATATACAAGTAGCTTAGGGTAAGTGGTAGAAATAAAAGAACTGTTAAAAGGTTGTTGTCGGAGGCTATATGACCCTTTTTGGTATGATTTAATTTTTCGCGCCATTTTCAAGACAGAATGTTGGTATTTTACATGATATAACTGCATTATGAAAAAGATCGTATTTCTCCTCGCATTCATCTGCACCCTTACTAATTCTGTAAATGCGCAACAGGACCTTCAATGGTCAACCGATTCGCCGGCGGGCTTTATGGAGTTGCAGCTTCCATCAGCGGGAAGCCTGTTGCAGGGGTTTATGTATAAGGCGAATGGTTCAAAACCGCATCCCACTTTGTTATTGTTACACGGCTATCCCGGAAATGAACGCAATCTCGATCTCGCCCAGGCCGTTCGCGCGCATGGATGGAACGTGATCTATTTTAATTACCGTGGCAGCTGGGCAAGCCAGGGCGAATTTTCATTCAGTCATTGCGTGGAAGATGTAAAAAATATTGTTGCCTACCTGAAAGAGAATGCCGCCAAAATGCAGATCGATCCGCAACAGATCGCATTGTTCGGGCATAGCATGGGTGGTTTTGTTTGCCTGAAAGCATTACAGGAAATACCGGGGATCAAAAAAGGCTTTGCGCTTTCTGCATGGGATATTTACCAGAACATCAGCACGCAAACGCCTACCGGGCTTGCACAACAGGAAAAAGAAGCAGATGACTATTTTGTGCTGAATAAAAAATCCGGTAAAGCATTGTTTGCCGCAGTTCTGCGGGAGGCGGATTTTCACAATCTGAAAAATGCAGCCGGGGCCCTGGCTAATAAACAGGTTGTTATGTTAGATGAGCATCACCAGAATGAAGCGTTGGCGAATACATTGAAGAACGCGAATAAGAATTATTTTAATTACGAGGTGTGGGAAACTGATCATTCGTTTACGAATAAACGAGCTTCTCTTATAAAGAAAGTAATTGCCTTTTTAGATAGGTAACGTCTATTGATTAAGAACTTTCAATAGAAGAAAAACGAAGAAAATAAGCGTCTCTGAATTTCGGGGTCGCTTCTTTTCTTCGTTTCTCTTTTATTGATAAAAAATGCGGTTAGTATCCTCGCATTCGATTTTATTCATAAAACATCCCCAACTCCTTAAAATAACTACCCGTCCACCCTTCCGAAATATCATCATACGCATCATCCGGAATATTTGAATGCCGCAACTCAACAGAAGTCCCAAGTTTGTGCGGGTGCAGAATGATAGTAACGATCGAATCCTCTTCCTGCCCATCGAAATCCCATTTCTGAACGATTTTTTTATTCTCGACAAATTCGAGGTTCTTGCCGGTAATACTTCCATCCCAGAGAGAAAATTCAGAGCCGGGTTCTGTGCTCATGGTTGCGGGTGAGCCGGTCCACAAGCGGATCGTATGCGCATTGGTGAGCGCCTGGTAAACGATCTCGGGTTCTTCGGGGATGATATAATATTTTTTAAAGTCTTTCATTGCAGGGTCAAAATTAAGTTAATCCTCCTGACATACATAGGCATCGGCGCGATAGAACATTATTATGCAATAAATTATTAGGGTTTCTCCATCGTAGTGCCGGATCTAAACCTTAGTAGAAAATAACGGTATGAAAGATCCAACCTTATTACCTTATTCCGAACGGGAGAAAGATCGATCAGAATAAGGTAATAAGGTTGTACCCCGTTCTGCGTTAATTTTCTACTAAGGTTAAACACTTCTGTTTGGGCGTAAAAAAGGCACCAGATCAAAGTTTCATCGAGTTCCAGCGGTTCAAACAATTCGGGATAAATTGCCTGGTTTAATAACCTGTTTCCCCAACTAAGTTTTCAACGTTTTTATTTTTCACCCAACAACATATTAACTTGCGCTCATGCAGGAATATTTGAAGGGATTGAACGGCCCGCAACTGGAAGCGGCCACGCATGTGAATGGCCCATTGATGATCATTGCCGGCGCCGGCAGCGGAAAAACGAAAGTACTCACTACCCGTATCGCCTATCTCATGGACAAGGAGAAGGTTGATGCATTCAACATACTCGCGCTCACATTTACCAATAAGGCCGCGGCCGAAATGAAAGAGCGGATCGAGAAAACACTGGGAAATTCGGAAGCGAGGAATTTGTATATAGGTACTTTCCACAGCGTATTTGCACGCATCCTCCGCGCAGAGGGTCATCGAATCGGTTACCCGAATAATTTCACCATTTATGATACGGACGACAGTCGCTCGGTTCTCAAAACCGTTATCAACGATCTGAACCTCGATGATAAACATTATAAGCCGAGTGTGGTGGGCAACCGGATCTCATCAGCCAAGAACTCATTGGTAGGTCCCGCGGAATATGCAACCGATTATTATATCCAGCAGGAAGATACACGCGCCAACCGGCCGGCCATTGCACTCATCTATAAAGCTTATGTAGACAGGTGTTTCAAAAACGGCGCAATGGACTTTGATGACCTCTTGCTCAAGATGTACGAGATCCTTAACACGATTCCCGAAGTGCTTAGCAAATACCAGCGCAAGTTCAAATTCATATTGATAGATGAGTACCAGGATACAAATGCGGTTCAGTACCAGATCACCAAATTACTCGCCGCCATGCATGAAAATATTTGCGTGGTGGGAGATGATGCGCAAAGTATTTACAGTTTCCGTGGAGCAACGATCGAGAATATTTTACAGTTCCAGAAAGATTATGATGATGTAACGGTTGTAAAACTGGAACAGAATTACAGGAGCAGTCAAAGTATTTTGAATGTAGCGAACGAGGTGATCAAAAATAACAAGGGGCAAATTCCCAAAAACTTGTGGACCGAAAACAGTGAGGGCGAAAAGATCAGTTTGGTTCGCACGATGACCGATAACGACGAAGGAAAATTCACAGCAGATACCATACAGGAACAAAAACTACGCAACCATTATTATAACCGCGACTTTGCTATTTTGTATCGTACCAATGCGCAGAGCCGTTCGTTCGAGGAAAGCCTGCGCCGCATGGGAATCGCTTACCGCATTTATGGCGGCGTAAGTTTCTACCAGCGCAAAGAGATCAAAGACATGCTGGCTTATATGCGTGTGATCGTAAACACGAACGATGAAGTGGCGTTAACACGTATCATCAATTATCCCGCCCGCGGAATTGGTAAAACAACGATTGAAAAATGTGTCATCTACGCCAATGAACAGAAGATCTCAATGTTCGATGTGTTAACGCGCGCCGCCGAATTTGGTTTCAGGGCTGGCACGCTGGAAACATTGACAAATTTTGTAACGATGATCCGCTATTTCAAAAGCATGCTTACCGATAAGAATGCATATGATGTGGCGGTGCAGGTTGGCAAACACACCAATCTTGTAAAAGAATTATTTACTGATAAAACAACAGAAGGGCTTGCGCGCTATGAGAACGTACAGGAATTGCTCAACTCCATCAAAGAATGGACAGAAAGCCCGAGCAATGATGATGGCGAGTTAGGTGAAAAATCTTTGGGCGCTTATCTACAACAGATCACATTATTGACAGATGCGGATGATGACAAAGAAAACAGCGATGTAGTAAAACTCATGACCATCCACGCAGCAAAAGGCCTGGAGTTCGCCTGTGTATTTGTAGCAGGCATTGAAGAAATGCTTTTCCCCAATGCCATGAGCATCAACACAAGGGAAGAGCTGGAAGAAGAACGCCGTTTATTTTATGTAGCCATTACCCGGGCCAAACATCGCCTGTGGTTAACATACGCGAATACACGCTACCGTTTCGGGCAACTGGTGCAAAATGAACCGAGCCGCTTTCTCGAGGAAATGCCGGAAAAACATATTGATAAAAGTTACGCAGGCGGCGGCGCAAGAAACAATTTTAATTCCGATATGGGCGGCGCATTTGAACGCATGCAACGCGGGTTTGGTTTCGGTAATACCGCAGCTGGTGCAGAAAAAAAATATGGCGCTCCCCCAACTAAAAAGCCGAATGCTAAACCTGAATACTTACCTATCAATCCTCCATCCTCCAAAGTAGTGGAGCATAAACCCAGCGTCGATTTTATCGCCAGCGATACCAGTAGCTTGCAAGCAGGCCAGGAAGTAGAGCACCAGAAATTTGGTTTCGGCACTGTGGCAAAAGTGGAAGGCTCTGCACATAACCCCGTTGCCACCATCAATTTTAAATTGAATGGTGAGAAGAAGATCATGTTGAATTATGCGAAGCTGAGAATTTTGGAGTAGGAGCTGATCAGGCATAATGGATTTCTTTCTCAATGGTATCAAGGAAAGGTTTACGCAAATGTTCTCCGTTTCTTACAATGTCCACCTTCACCTTAAATTCCATTTCGAGTGTATCATATAACTGGCATAGGTTGGCAAAATTGGCTGGCATTTCTACGAATATATCTATATCGCTTGCTGCAACCGCAGTACCCTTTGCGTAGGATCCGAACAGGCCGATACGTTTCACTCCCAATTCAACGAAATGAGTATTGCGGTTACGTAAAGCCTCGAGTATGGTATCCCTGGTTAACATGATTTACCAAATTTATGATATTTTCCAGATTGGTCTAACGATGCAATTCTAATTATGGAATTCGAGTGATCTCCAAAGCATCGCTTAGCCGCAGGTTACCAATTATTTTCGCCTCTCTCTGATTTATTTTAAACCTCTATGTGTCCTATGTCCTATGTGGTTCAAAGTTTTTTACCACATAGAACAGTAGGAAATATAGGTTTTCACATAGGAGTCGCGAAAATTTGAAATGCACCCGGTCGAAATGTTGACATTATTCCAAAACCAATACCTTTATAAACAAGGTTTTTTTGATAAAATGTAATATTTAAATCAGGAAATAGACTTATCATTATATTCATTTCAAACTGATCATATGGGATTAAAAAGTTTTTTGCAGCAACAGGGATTTATCGAAGACGATCCCGCTGATAAAATAAAAGAGAAAGGTGGCGGTGAGAACAATTCACAGCAGGCTGCTTCAACCGTTCCGCCAACATTTTTTCCGTTCGCAGGAATAGGAGAAACTCCTGCGGCAACTGCCGCTTCAGATCCATCATTTGTATCACCGTTGCAAACAGGTGGTGGTGCGAGAGAAACAGCGGATCCCATCTTTATTAAATTTTTTGAAGACGAGCTGGTAAAAGCCAACCTGCCCGGGCCCGATTATTTCGAGTTCCGCCAGTTGCTGATCAAAACCCAGCAGAAAATGGCCAGCAAGGGAATGGTAGCTCCTGAAGTGGTTTTGCAGGCTGTAATGATGAGTTTTGAAGCACAGGACGTTCCGCCGGTAAAACTGATAGAGGCCGCAAAGCAATACAAGGACCTGCTCAAACAAAAGAACGACGATTTTTTAAAAGGCGCCAACGCCGAAAAAAATAACCAGTTACAAAAAAGACAAAGCGTTCTTCAGTCGCATAATGATGCAGTTCAAAAGATACAGCAGCAACTGCAACAGCTCGAACTGCAGAAACAGCAACTGGAACAATCGATGAACAAAGAAAAAACGCAGATGGAAGTAAGTAAAACACTGGGTAAGGAAGGCATTGAAAAGATCGAAAAAGCAGAAAAAATGATCGCACTGGCGCATGATTATATCCAGTCTACGATCGATGCGGATATAAAAAGATTGCAAACAGTATAAAAGCAGGCAGTTTTCTACTACTTATAAAT
>JAQBNJ010000281.1 GCA_028288645.1 Sediminibacterium sp. | reverse complement strand
TGAGACCCTCCTGCTATTGAAGGACACCTTCCACCTGAATCATTCAGCCTGGGGATATGATTATTTATGGCCCTATTTGCTCGGATATCCAAAAGATAAGATCGCTATCATTGATGCTGTCAGGATGGTACATACCCGGCCGGTAGGTACAGACTATTCAAGGTTTCTAAAGCATCCGAAAAAAGAAATGAAAGAAATTTTGAAAGCGTACTCACCCGGACTGCGCAAATCGATCATCGTATATGATGAGATAACCAGGCGGACATAAAATATATGTTTTGCTTTGCGATGTTTAAATCTCGCTATTCAATTGCAACCACACCAGCGTCAAGGCTTGCCAGGAAAGCACAATGCTTGTCTTAAAACATATTATATCTTTTCAACCGATTCGATGACCGAAGGCATCTTACGTTTTTTATTAAAGCGGGAGATCAGGAACGCGGGATTATAGATAAAATTTGTCAGCAACAGTGCAATAACGGAGCCGACGGCCATTCCTGCAATACCCATTTTTTTTAACAGGATCAATCCTATCAGTAAAGCAAGCATCCCCTGCCCGATGGAAATGATCGTCTGAACCTTATTTAAGCGGAATGCATGAAGAAAAACGGAGGATACATTATCTATAACGATAAGAGTAGTGAACAGGCAGAAAAAACTGTACAGGTCATTAATGTCGTTCCGGCCGCTCCAATATTGAAAAACTACTTTTCCGGCTGTGAGCAGAAAGATCAGGCCAATAACAGCAAGCAGTGATACCCGGGTTAATATTTTGAAATAGGTCTTTCGTAAAACGTCCCATTCACCCTGTGCTTCTGCAATGGCTAATGATGGGAATAATATCGTAGTGAAATTTGTGGCGCCGAGTCGTATTGCATCCAGGAAGCGGGTTACCAGTACATATTTAGCAATTTCCGCCCTACTTACCAGTTGGTTAAGCATAATGATCTGAGAATAAAAAACTATGGACACGCTGACTGCATTTAAAAAATACCAGAGGCTATACCTCATGTGATCAATCAACGACCGCCAACGGAATAACCATATCGAAATCCGGTAATCAACCTGTTTTTTTGAAAAAATAAAAAGGGTGATAATGTACAGGAAATTAACAAGGCTGCTTGCGAATAACAGCAATGTAGCGGAGTTATAATGACTACAGTAAAGCAGAACAGTGAACTCAATGATCAACTTTCCGATCCTGATCAGTTTCCCCTGAAAGATCTTGTTTTTTGTCTGCAGTATAATGTCGAACAGCATTGCCACAATGTTCTGCACCACTATCAGTGATGTTAAAAAGGCATTATAAAAAAAATGGTCTCCTGTTTGCAGTATGTTTTTGAAATACAATATGCAGAAAAGTGGTACTGACACAACAAAAAGCGTCACATAGAAGAAAAAAGTAGAACTCACAAGCGCCGAAATCCTGTTTTGCTCATGAATTATCCTTCGCAGCAAGCCGATATTCATCCCAAAATCAAAGGCAGAGGTAAAAAGTACGATGTTCAACAGCACGCCATAATTGCCAAATTCTTCAACACTGAAATTTCGTTGCAGGACGGGGGTGAGCAGGATAATTATGCCGGCACTGCATGCCTGTGAGAGAAATGTTGTGGTCAGGTTGACCAGGTAATTCACTGAAACTTTCCCCTTAAAGAGCTGCATTTTCGTTTTTTTCGGCTACAATTAATAATTCGCTTCCTTCCATTTTCTTTGCACGTATAAACGATACCAGGTAAGATACGGGTGTAAACAAAAGCCTCACGAGCTGGTTGGCTCTGAAAAAAAGGTTTGCAGCCAGGTTGTCTTCATATTTTCTTACCGGGTTCCTGGATTTGTTCCGGTAAAAAAAATAGGTGATCAGCAGGTCATAAAGGTTCTGATCCCATGTATCGCGCGTGGTTACGGAACAAACGGAAAGCCCGTGCTTTAGCAGCAGGATTTTCAGCGTGTGCATATTATAATGATTGATATGCACATAGGGCTGCTGCACCCAACCCCATTTTTGCGCGAACAATTTATAGCCCAAACTGTCGATATTAGGCACTGCAATCACAAGTTTACCACCCGGGTTCAGCCTGTTAACAAGGTCCGTGAGTACAGCATCATGATCCCTCATATGTTCCAGAACATGCCATAAAGTAATTACGTCAAACCCTGTTTCCAGGTAATCCTGCAGACGGTTTTTATTGGTAATACTTGCATTGCTGAGCACCATGATCTTGTCCGCCCCTATGTCAAAGCCGTAACTCTCGAAATTTGCCTTAGATAACTGCTGTACAAAAAAGCCATGTCCGCACCCGAAATCCAGCACGCGTACACTTTTCTTTAAATGCTTTTTTATTTTGGCGAGTCTGTGTGCGGCCTGCCATTTCTTAAAAAACATGTTCTTTTGGAACCAGTCATATGCGTATTGCTCCTGGTAATACTGCAAGAGATCCTCGTCAGAAGGGATTGGGCTGCATTGGATGAACCCGCATCTGTTACATTCTACATAATCATAGCGTATGCCCTTCAGATACCACTCCGATGATTCGGTCGTATCACGGAAAATAATCATTCGGTCATGAAAATTACATATCGGGCAAATCATAGTAAACGTGTGGAATTAATTATCGCCAATATCTGATAATGATGCATAAAAATAATATACGGTCATCGCCGGATTATTTCAACAGGCAAATCAAAGCATTTTTACAGTCAAGTAGCAACCAAACAAAAAATTCTTTCAGGCTGTTCCTGTTTTTCTGGATATAACTTTTTTGCCTGCCTGTGGTTATAATAAGTTCGGGCATAACGCCTCCGACTCTCAGATCGCCTTTCCGGATAAATCTTTTGAACTGGTCAACCGTATAGCCTGCTTTACCTGTCTTCTTCAATAAATGATTGGCCGCCGCCCGGTTCAGCGAATACCCATAGGTACAATAAACCGTTTTAATAAAAGGTTCTCCGACCACATAGTTGCCGGATAAAATCTTTTTTGAACTTCTGAACAGCTTCATGTGCCCTTCCCAGGCGCCCCAAAAGAAAAGATCAAAATCTTTTGACACATTTTCGAAATGCTTACTGATGACATCTATGTTCTGTATGCTGCTATCCGACTCCAGAACCAGGAACATACGCGCATCATTTCCGCTGTGTGAGGCGATCTTTTTCCATATTTTCCTGTGGCTAAGCAAACAACCCATCTCGCCGGAACTCAATGCATGGCCCGTACGCCGCCCTGCCATTTCCTTTAGGCTGTCGGCAAAAGGTACTTTTACATATTCCGGGTAAATCGCTTCCTCATATACGCACGATGGCAATGTCGTTTTCAGGAGTGCAAGATTCTGCCGGCGATCCTGCTCGTGAACAGACCCCAGGATATAGCCTTGTAGATGGTCATTCATTGGGCAAAAAAGATTTTCTGGAAGCGATATCCTCAAACGTAAAATGTGTTTTATTTTTTCGCGAAAACGGTGTAAAGAACTGGTCTTTTATACCCGCGGGATGTAAAATAAAATGTGGCTTACCGAGCATTTGTGCGATATGGACCGGCATACTGTCCGCCCCGATCACTATATCAGCATTCCTGATCAGTTCTATCAGCTCGGGGAAATTTTGATAAATTTCCATCCTGTCTGTAAAATAATTCATTTTCTTTTTAAAAAATGCCGTCGTAATCACATTTCCACCCGGCGCAAAAGCATCGGCGATTTTCTTAATGATGTCATCGCTGATGTTTCGCTTTTTCTGCCGTGCATCCGGAATGACCAGTATGTTCATTCCGTGCTTATGCATATCCACTGATGTCTTTCCGGGTTCATCAAAGGATAAACGAAAGAAATCAGCATATGCTTCGTATACATTTTGATCCGACACCACACATTGAAACGGGTAACCGGTAAACAGGCGGGGCAGAAAAACCCGGTTACTTTTTTCCATATAATACACACCTGGGGGGAAAGGATTTTTCCGGATGTAGCCGCGTAAGGCATGCAACTCCCTAACCGTATGTAAACTGATAATAAATTTATTCGTGAAACAACTGAAAATATTGTTCCGGACCCTGAAGTCATGAAACTGAAGATCTACGTTCGGAGGAAGGGATATGGGAATTGCTTTGTATAAAGGTTCCAGGTGTTTTGAGGCTATTAGTGTAACTGGAATATCCAGCCTGCTTTTTGATGCTGTATAAACCGCTATTATAAAATCTCCAAAAGCTCTTAAAAGAAAAATTTTTTTCTCTTCATTCATCGATTAAGCGGTTATAATGGTGTTTTTGTAACGCTATAAGATTGATTGGAAATTATTTTGCTTTTTTGTGTGACCACAACGATATTCCATTCAATCGCCAGTTTATGGAATACAAAACAGATAACCGGACCTGGAAATTCTGTTTGTCAGATAAAGAAGAAGCCTGGCCAAATGCTCCGTCAAGCTTTAACCATTTATAGTCCAGTGAACTGAGGTAATCGATAGATCCTGCAAAAAGAAACTGTTGATACCGCCATTGTGCAAATAAAGATGCGGAAATGTCGGTCCAGAATGCATCTGTATTTCCTCCTCCAATTAATCCATTAAAATAATGATAATAATAAAAATCTGTATTATGCATAACCCTTTGAAACTGTACGCCGACCTGGTTTTGTTCTCTTATCCATGAGATATTCAACGTTTGGCTATTACTGCCGGGGCCGATAGCTGCCCCCATTACCTGTCCCTCATTAGTATAACCATGACGTATCGTTGCACTTGTGTACCAGCTATTAGAGTTGGGATTAGGCGGGCCGAAAACATTGCTGTTGTCAAAAATCATATTTGCCTTAGGCAATCCGAGATGAGATAACTCCATCGTTAGACTGATAAAGCTTTTTTTGTCACGGATTGGGATCATTTTCCGCAGGCCAATGGTATAGGCGTAAGGAACAGAATCCTGGAATATGGCTAATGGACTCATGAACTTGTCGGACCTGCCGTATTCCGCATATATTTCAGCAT
>JAQBNJ010000366.1 GCA_028288645.1 Sediminibacterium sp. | reverse complement strand
TGGGTTAAAAAACAACCCGGCCGTTACGTGATGTGGCACATAAAAGATATGGACAAAATTACAAGGGATTATACCGAACTGGGTAATGGTTCAATTGATTATACTGCCATACTTCCTGATCCGGAACAGTCGGGACTCGAATTTTATTACCTGGAGCAGGGCGGTAATTTTGCCCACAATCCGATGAAAAGCATTGCTGACAGTGCTGACTATTTTAAAAAACACATACAAAAATTCCTGTAAAATAAAAAAGAGAAATGAATTTTGTTGTTTGAGGAACTCTTTATATGCCAGAGGCATAACCGCTTTGTAGCACATGATCAACGATGAGCATCTAATGCCCCAGCGGGCAATGTCATTAAGTTAAGGAAACATAGTTTTTTTGCTTAAAACATTTTGTTCCATCGGAACAATTGGTAGGTAGCAATTCAAATAAAATGATTGATTACGTTCTGTAGGAACGTTTGGTGTTGGCTTCTGGCACGGAACGTTCCTACGGAACGAGGGATGCAATCCCCCAATCTTTCTACCCACCAGATGTTCCTACGGAACAAAGATCTTAACTTAATGACATTTGCCCGATGGAGCAGATTCCAATATCGTAAACGACACATCGGTAATTTTAATAGCACAACGCGTTATTATTAATTAAGAAAGCCAATTCTTGAGGCTGGCTTTCTTAATTAATAATAAGTTTGAAATCTATTCTAAAGTGATAGCGGCGAGATCTTCACACCACTTGTATACGGCCATGTAATAGTGAATTTGCCTGCGGCAGATTTAGCAATACTTCCCGTATAAGTTTGGCCCTTGAAGTTGATCACCAATTGATAAGTTGCGCCGGCTGCCATAGCAGTAATGCCTCCACCGCCTACATACACCACGGCTGTTCCGGTGCTGCAGGGGTTTAACGATTCGAGCAGGCCATTGAAATTAACGGTTAATGTATTGTTGCTAACAGCTTGCGTGAACTTTGTCCAGCTACCGCAAGGGTATTTCTGGCTTGTGTAACCGCCGATCTGTATACCGCCACCGGCAGCGCTATCTCCCAGTTTTTTTGCGGTCAGCACCAGTTCTTCGCCAGCTGCATAGGCAAGATCTTTATAGGAACTGGGCAACGCCACAACAGTGTCTTTTACGGTGAATGTGCTGCTGCCACTGCTATTACCTAATGTACCGGTGATGGTATACGTTCCGCTCGTGTTGAACATGACGTTGGCAGCGTTACCGCTTGCGCTGATAGTTAAGCCGGTCTCAGGTTTGGAGGACCAGTTCACCGTTTTGGAAGCGTCCGTTCCCAGGCTAAGTGAAACAGAGGATCCCTTGCTCACAGATGATCCGGTGGTGACGGTGGATTGCAGGGTAACGGTTACAGGTTCGTCAGTCGCGCCGTTTTCATATTTCGCGCAGGAAAGAATGGTAAGGGTGATCGCAGTGGCGATGAGTGTAAATGTTTGTTTCATAAGCAGTTGTTGATTTGGGTAATGGTTTATGCGCGCAGGATACGTTTTCGGGCCCTGGCGTTGCCTGGTCAACCATCAGTTTTGATGATAATTTACGCATAAAGTTCTTCTATCACTCTTTTTCAATAAACAGATGTCTAAACCCGGGCCATTTCGCCAGGACAAAGGGTATGCCGCATGCGATTGATTAGATGGACTTTGTTGGATGAATGCAATCCAAAAATCAATCAAAATAAAACGTAAACAGCATTTCATTTCGGGATAACAACTGCGAATTTATTTATGAATACGATACTGTGATCGGCCTGCATTTGTTGTTTGTATACCATAAGCCGCTGTTTATTGACCGGGCCTTTCCGTGTTTTCTTTAATTAGGTATTCTTGTAGAGGAATGAATAAATACTCATCCTAAAAAAACAAAATGATGAATAAGCTGATACAATTTGGAGAAAATGTTGAAGGATATAGTATCCGTGTTTTAAATGAAAGAGAAATAAGGGCATCGGCGGGAATATTATTTTTAGCCACATTCATCTCTTTGATGGCGATCATTTATAAAAACAATTTTGTACCGATAAAGTATGTGATAACCCTGTTTCTTACTGATTTTATCATCCGCGTTTTTATTAGTCCCAGGTTTTCACCCACACTGATCGTTGGCCGCATGATCGTTAGTAAACAGGTACCGGAATACGTTGGGGCACAACAGAAAAAATTTGCATGGATCATTGGCGTTGTACTGTCGGCCACCATGTTCATTTTTATGGTATTAATTAATTCGTATAGCCCGATCACCGGTATCGTATGTCTTATCTGCCTGGTATTTCTCTTCTTCGAATCGGCCTTCGGCATTTGTTTAGGTTGTAAATTCTATACAATGATCTATAAAGAAAAAGCCCAATACTGTCCTGGTGAATTTTGTGATGTAAAATCAAAACAGGATATCCAGAAGACGTCTTTGCTGCAGATCGTTATCGTTTTTGCATTTATCGGTTACATTGTTCTTGCAGCCTATCTGTTTAACGACATGTTTAGTAAAAAGCCCTATGACCTGTTTGGTATTTTCCGATCGGCACAGTCTAAATAGAATGCCCCGATACATTTTGCAGTCCTGAATGTTCAGGGTTGCAAAAAGAACCGGGCCGATGGATCTTCCAAGCCTTGATTCGCACAATCATCATTTACCTATGTGTTATAACCTATGTATCTATGTACCTATTGTGGTTTATTTATTCCCTGTTATTCCAGCACTTTAAAATATTAATTGGCCCGGTTATGCGGTCAGAAAGAATATCTTGCACCAAATAATCATGCCCCATGGTTTACCCTGACAAGTTGGTTAGGATACAGGATGAATTGATCCTCTACGTTCCTGATCCTGAACTGGTAAAACCTGCTTACGAGAACCTGCTTGCCAAAGATGCCGCAACCCCTTTTCCTTTCTGGGCAAAGGTCTGGCCCTCCGCAAAAGAAATGGCTTCATTACTGGTATCGGAACCGCATTGGATAGAAGGCAAGCATGTGTTGGAATTAGGTGCGGGTATTGGTTTACCATCTTTTATCATGGCACATCATGCATCAACAATGATCATCAGCGATCATGCGCCGGAGGCTGTACAACTGATAGAAAAGAATGTTCAATACCTCGGCCTGCAACATGTACAAGCTATGTGCCTTGATTGGAATCATTTTCCGGATGGCATTAAAGCTGAAACCGTGTTATTAAGTGATATCAATTATGCTCCTGATCAATTCGCTGTGTTGCTGGTATTGATCAGGAAATTCCTCGAGCAGGGCGCTACCATTATTCTTGCTACTCCGCAACGGATTACCATCACGCCATTTGCCGAAGCGTTACGGCCTTTTATCAAACGTTCTGTTCTGCAAATCAACGAACACATGGGACAGTCAACAGACATACGAATATTGATCCTCTCAACGGAAAGTTAGTTTGCGGTTTGGAGTTTAGGGTTGGGTTGCCGGCAGTGTTAGCCACTCAGAATTTCAACAGCCCAACCCCAAACTCCAAACTCCAAACCCGACACCCTACCAGATACAAGGCAACACACGAAATATAGTACAATTGATCAAGGGCCAGGTAAGAGGATCAATCAGGTAATATGAACTGCCTTTAATCTCTCAAAGTGTAGGAACGGATTCGATATTAGATCCCGATTCCAAAAGAAGGAAACGCGAAAGTGATCATCGAACTTTTCGGGCAGGGATGTGAATTTTGTCATTTGTGGTTGTTTAACTACAATATTTTAACCGCTTTGCTACACGATTATTATTATTTAATATGGCAGGTACTGAGTTTTATTTACTGAATTTGTAGCGTAAACCTAGCCATGAAACTTCGTACGCTTGTTATAGCTCTATTGCTGCTGATTGGGAATGTTGTTTTTGCACAGACGCGCCAGCTGAAATTTGCGCACCTTGACAGGGACAAGGGGCTATCACAGAGTAATGTGCTGACCATTTTACAGGACCGCCGGGGTTTTATGTGGTTTGCCACACGTGATGGTCTTAATAAATATGACGGTTACCAGTTTATCGTGTACAAAAATGATGCAGAAGATCCGGCCAGCCTGAGT
>JAQBNJ010000227.1 GCA_028288645.1 Sediminibacterium sp. | reverse complement strand
TTGAATTCAGCGGGTTTCCTGCACTTGTTATGGCAATTTTAATACGGATCTGATCTTGAAGGCGTTATTATTATTAAAAATACCGGAATGCAGGTAAAGAACCTCAAGCCAAACAACAGGATAACAGAATATGTGGACAGGGTCCTGGTAATTGAAAGTTATCAAAATGACACCCCCATTTTATTAACTCTATTTGCCAATGGCTCACCGACCCTGGTTTTTAATTATGCAACAGGAACCATTAAGAATCATTGCACTACCCATCTTACACTTTTCGGGCAAACCATTTTTCCTGAAACACTTATCATCGGAGAGGACTTTACATTAATTGCCTATTTTTTCAAGCCTTATGCCTTAGGATCAATTTTTGGCCTGATTGCCCGGGAACTTACTGACAGGCCGGTTGATTTGAATTTGCTGGCGCCACAGAAAACCGGCACGCTTCAGGAGCAGTTGCTCAATGCGGGCACAACAAACAACAGGATCGCTTTCCTGGACAATTATATTACAGGTCTAATAGCTGCGGCCAAAACCGAAAGCCCTGTCATTAAATATGCTGCAAATAAAATCACCTGCAATACTTCAGTGAAAGTTTTGGCTGCGGTTCAAAAGGAAATGCATATGACGGAAAGAACGTTTCAACGGATGTTTGAAAAAAATCTCGGCATAGCGCCTAACCTGTACAGGCGCATCTGCCAATTTAACGCGGCATTTCAGCAATTAAATAACAGGCGTTATCATACATTGTCAGACATAGCGTATGAAAACGGCTATGCGGATCAGAGCCATTATATCCGCTCATTCAAAGAATTTACGAATCTCACACCTAAAGATTATCTCAATTTTATGGGATAGCAAAACGAAAAATGTCGGTTTTGTTCTATGTTGGGTTAGAGGCTGAAAATATTTTTGCAAACATATCATCACTTAAAAAAATAAAAAAAATGAAGAACCAACTGTATCCATGTTTATGGTTTGACGGACACGCAAAAGAAGCCGCGGAATATTATTGTTCCATTTTTAAAAATGCCAGAATTACAGCCGAAAATCCTATTGTCGTAAATTTTGAATTGAATGGTTTTAAGTTTATGGGCCTGAACGGCGGGCCCAAATACAGGTTTTCTCCCGCAACCTCTTTCGTGATAGAATGTGAAACCCAGGAAGAAATCGATTATTACTGGGAAAAACTGGGCCAGGGCGGCAGGTATGACCAATGCGGCTGGCTCGACGACAGATTTGGTGTTTCCTGGCAGGTAGTGCCGGCAGTTTTGCATAAGTTAATGGCCGATCCTGAAAAAGCACCACGGGTAATTGAAGCATTTATGACCATGTCGAAATTCGACATTAAGACCTTAATGGAAGCCTGAGAAATCAATGCAGAGCTTGTGGGTTATTTCTTAGTGGTTTTTCCTGGCGAAGGATTAACCTGGTTAGTAGTTCGCAGTTAATAGTTAATAATTGTTGGCACTGACCCGAAGTTTAGTGTTCCAATTATTAACTATTAATGCGAATCAAGAGTTGAGTAGAGCCATCGGCTCGGTTCATGTTGTAGCAACGGATTTTAATCCGTTGTTTGCAATTCACCGTAGTCAGGGAGTGCCGTAGGCACGATACATATATGGACCGAACCTACGGTTCTCCCGGAATTTTCGATTTTTTTTGTTCAACGGATTAAAATCCGTTGCTACAATATGTATCGAGGCTACGCCTCTGCAATCATCCTTATATTCAATTTCAACCCTTGATTCGCATTATTAACTATTAATTATTAACTGCTAATCATCAATCAGTGCTAAACAACTACAAAACTGCGCAACATCTACTATGCGCATTTCATTTTATCTGCCATTTGCCGCCCACGAAAGCAGTAGTAGTTTTATGGGATAATACTACAAATGCTAACAAACGAAATAGAGGTTACCGATGAAAGGATATTCCGGCACATGCTTGACAACATGCTCGAAGGTGTGCAAATGCATGATTTCAACTGGCGGTATATTTATATAAACGATGCATCGGTAAAATATAGCCCGTATTCAAAGGAAGAGATGCTTGGGTATACCTTAATGGAAAAATATCCGGGTATTGAACAAACGAAGCTGTTCCAAACGATGGAACGGTGCATGACACAACGCGTGAGCGAACACCTTGAAACCGATTTCGTTTTCCCTGATGGAAGAACCGCTTTTTTTGAACTTCAGATATATCCTATCCCGGAAGGTATTTCAATTCTTTCCGTTGATAAAACCGAACAGAAAATTGCAAAGAAACTGATACTGGCCAACGAAAAACGTTTTCGGGCGTTGATCGAGAACAGTACAGATATGATCACACTTTCTTCAAGGGAAGGACAAGTACTGTATAGCAGCCCCTCTGTTAGAAAGGTGTTTGGCTATTCTTTAAAGGAGATCAGGGATACGCTTTCTGCAAATTTTGTTCACCCTGATGATATCGAGAGCTATAGGGAAAACCGGAACCAGATACTCCAGAACCCGGGCATATCGTATTCCAGTGAGGTCCGTCTTTTGCATAAAAACGGTAACTGGATCTGGTGTGAAGCCACTCTTCGGAATATGCTGGATGAACCTGGCATCAATGCATTGGTATCTAATTTCAGGGATATCTCTGAAAGAAAAAAAGCACAGCAGGCAGAATTAGAAAGTAAGAACCTGATACAAACCATATACAGCGCTTCATTAGATGCGGTGATCATTATTAACGAGAGCGGGATCATTACAAAATGGGATGCGAAATCCGAAGCTCTGTTCGGATGGACTGAAACCGAAGTTACGGGCAGGGCGTTATCAGAAACGATCATCCCCGAACGTTACCGGGAAATGCATAACAAGGGTATGAAGCATTATTTAAAAACCGGAATAGGGCCGGTTCTTGGCAAAACAATTGAGATAAGTGCATTAAAAAAAGATGCAGGTGAATTCGATATCTCTCTTAGCTTAACAACTTCGCAGATCGATGGAAAGCTGCATTTCATCGGATTTATCAGGGATATTTCGGAAAAGAAATGGGTAGAGCATCAACGCGAATTTGATGAAAAAAATTTTAATGCCCTGATCAACAATACAACGGACCTGATGTGGAGCATCGATGTGAATGCCAGGTTGATCACTTTTAACCAACCATTCTATGATGTCATCCGGTTTGTTTCCGGCAAAGAATTGGCAAAAGGCGACGATATTTTTTCAGTAGTATTATCGCCTGGACAATTGAGCCGTTTTAAAATATCGTATGCGCGTGGTCTCGCAGGCGAAACATTCACCGAAGTCGAATATATTGATGCACCCGTTGAATCATGGTCAGAAATTTCTTATTATCCTATTCGCAAAGGAGAGGAGGTAATAGGAGTGGCGTGTCATTCCCGCGACATTACACAAAGAAAGAAAGATGAAGAGAACTTAATACAAAGCGAAAAGCGATTAAAGGAAGCACAGGAAATAGCACGTGTGGGCAGCTGGACATTGAACTTTGCAACAGGAACAGCTTTGTGGTCGGAAGAATGTTGCAGGATCTATGGGCTTTCGCTAAATGAAACAGAACAAACACACGCAGGCTGGCTATCATTTATTCACCCGGATGACCTGGATTATGTACAGGCAGCATCCGATGAAGCGCGAAAAACGTTAGGCGATTCAGTTATGAAACACCGGATACTGCTAAGAGACGGAACGGTAAAATATGTGATATCCAAGAGTAGATTTGAATTTGATCAACACGGAAAACCAATAGGCCTATATGGTACCGTGCATGATATTACGGAAGAAATGACCGCTGAAATAGAAAAAGAAAAAATAACAGCGGAACTTGTAAGAAGGAACCAGAATCTCGAACAGTTTACCTATATCGTTTCTCATAACCTGCGTGC
>JAQBNJ010000362.1 GCA_028288645.1 Sediminibacterium sp. | reverse complement strand
CGGGTTAATATGCGATTTGATGGTCTTCAGTTCCAGCTCTTTTACCAGGCTTTCCAGTTTTGCTTTCTGTATCTCACTTCTCGAACCCAACTCCACATAATGCCACACATAATACGCGGAGAACCATAACAGCACCAACGGAGAATCGAGGATCAGGTTATATAAAAATCTTTTTTCAACAGATACTTTGATCTTGGGATCATACATCTTCAGCCATTCCACCACGGCACTATTGGCCAGGTTGAACAGTACGATGATACTGAGAACAGTTACGGTCAATAGCCACCATTTCTGTTTCTGTATCGGCGGACGGAGTTTGAGCCTAACGATCAATTCGCGGAGGAGGTGTGTAAAAGCCAGTCCTACAAGGATGGTAATCGCGATCCGTGGGTACAGGATCTCGTTGGTCTTATTCTCGAAGATAAATGCGAAGAATACCATGGTCAACCCATAGAACAACCAGCCACCTAACTGACAACACCAATATAATGATGATTTACTTCTCATGTTAGAACAAATATAGAGGGAAACCTTACCCAAAGTATAGTGAAATAGGATTAATGGCAAAATCAGGCTGTGTTTGGCAGGATTGGGGCTTTAGGCCGGTTAAGGAGGGCGGTTTTGGCTTCATGCGTGGAGTTCTCAAGCAACGTTTGTGGTTTGTAGTTTGTGGTTTGTGGTTGTTCAAAGTGTAAGGTGGCTCCGGATTTGAAACAACAACAAACCACAAACTACAAACCACAAACCCTAAAAAGGCTTATTTTTACACCTCAAACCCATCCTTAATGCAGATCACCGCCGGTCCTTTATTGCAAGTTATCAATTCCCCTGATGATCTCAAGAAACTCAGCCGCAAGCAATTACACCAGGTTTGTGATGAACTTCGCCAGTATATTGTTGATGTGGTAAGCGTACACGGCGGCCATTTTGCCGCCAGTTTGGGTGTGGTTGAGTTGAGTGTGGCATTACATTATATTTATAACACACCATACGATCAATTGGTATGGGATGTGGGTCACCAGGCGTACGGGCATAAGATACTCACCGGCAGAAGGGATAATTTTCCCACCAACCGCAAATACAAAGGGTTAAGTGGTTTTCCTAAACGCAGCGAAAGTGTGTATGATACATTTGGCGTGGGGCATTCTTCCACTTCTATTTCTGCGGCACTGGGTATGGCAATGGCTGCAAAGTATAAGGGTGAGAACAGGAAAGCCGTTGCCGTGATCGGTGATGGTTCGATGACAGCGGGCATGGCCTTTGAAGCGATGAACCATGCAGGTGTTGCGGATAGTGATGTGCTTATTATATTGAACGATAACTGCATGAGCATCGATCCGAATGTGGGTGCGTTGAAAGAATATTTAACGGATATCAGTACCTCACCAACGTATAATAAAGTGCGTGATGAGATCTGGAACCTGATGGGCAAACTTCCCATAGGAAAAAACTTCACGCGCGATATGGCGGGTAAGCTGGAAGCGAGTGTGAAAAACGTTGTTACAAAAAGCAGTAATTTATTTGAAGCATTACAGATCCGTTATTTCGGGCCGATAGATGGACATAATATCACCAAGCTTGTAGACACTTTACAGGACCTGAAAAAAATACCCGGCCCAAAACTGTTGCACATAATAACGGTGAAGGGAAAAGGCTATTCACTCGCCGAAAAAGATCAAACCAAATGGCATGCGCCGGGATTGTTTGATAAAGTAACCGGAGAGATCTACAAGAAAAAAATAGACGCACCACAACCACCCAAGTACCAGGATGTATTTGGCCATACAATGATAGAACTGGCTGAGGCGAATGATAAAGTGATGGGTGTTACGCCTGCGATGCCGAGCGGCTCCTCTTTAAAATTCATGATGGAAAAAATGCCGCATCGTGCTTTTGATGTGGGCATCTGTGAGCAGCATGCGGTAACCTTAAGTGCGGGCCTTGCAACGCAGGGTTTGCGTGTGTTCTGTAATATTTATTCCTCCTTTATGCAAAGGGCCTACGACCAGGTGGTGCATGATGTGGCCATACAAAAATTACCGGTCGTATTTTGCCTGGACCGCGCCGGTTTAGTAGGTGAAGACGGCCCAACACACCATGGCTGTTATGATATTCCATACATGCGTTGTATTCCAAATCTTGTTGTAAGTGCACCGATGAATGAACAGGAACTTCGCAATCTTATGTACACTGCGCAACTGGAAAACAATCATTATCCATTTGTGATCCGCTACCCGCGTGGAGAAGGAACCATGCCTGAATGGAGAACGCCATTGGAGGAAGTTACCATAGGAAAAGGAAGAAAACTAAAAGACGGGGCAGATGTTGCCATACTGAGTTTCGGGCATCCCGGCAATTTTGCACAGGCTGCCATACGCGAATTAAGAACACAGGGAATGGATCCTGCACACTATGATCTTCGTTTTGTAAAACCGATAGATGAGGATCTTTTACATGAAGCGTTCAGCAAATACAATAAAATAGTTACGGTAGAAGATGGAACGGTAGTTGGCGGATTCGGCAGCGCCATACTCGAGTTCATGAATAAGAACAACTACCAGGCAGAAGTTAAAATATTAGGCATCCCCGACAGGTTGGTTGAACATGGTTCGCCAAAAGAATTACATAGGGAATGCGAATACGATGCGCAGGGTATTGCGGATGCGGTGAGGGAATTAATGAAAGATAAAGTAACGGCTTCTGTTTTACACGGCTAAATTACATTCACAATTTATATAGAGATCCATCCCGCCAAGGCGGGATGGATTTTTTATTTAGAGCATTTTATGCTGCTAATAATTATACCGATTAGACTTTAAGAATGCCAGGTGTGATTGTGAGGACACAATCACGGCTGCCGCGCCGTTGATGTGTCCTCACATCAACAGTGCATTGTAAGATTGATGCGTTTTTAAAGTATAATTGGTATAATTCAAACTATAATCGATATCCAAAGACCAATCCAATTGAACTGTTATAATACTGCCTGTCATAAAGTGAAGGGTTAGTCAATACTCCCTTTATTCCATGCGAATATTGCAGGCTGAAACTATACCTGCCTGCAATGGCTTGCAGGCAGGCCTGTGCACCCCAATCAAACGGTTTTACATTAGTTGGCAGTGTTTGGCTCGTATTTTCTGAACGAACATAAATCGCATTTAAAATGACGGCATAGTCATTGGTGATGGAAGAATAATAAACGCCCTTCTCCCTTCCTCCTAATGCAAATGCACCGTAGACACCGAGCGTGGGACGAATGGATATTTTTTTTGTTGTAAACAACTCGTAACTGATTCCTGCCGGAATGCCCAGGTATTGAATGGAAATAGCACGTTGGTCGCGATTGTCATATTGTGTCTGGAGAAAACTGGCTCCCCTATTGTCAAAAGAAATTCCCGTATAAAAACCGAAACGCCCGGTAGTATAAATATCCGCCATCACTGCTACGTGATAATTCAGGTTCGCAGATGCCGATGTGGTTGCTCTATAAATGTTTGCGTTATCAGTTCCCGCACGAAAGGATGACAGCGTACCGCCTGCTTCCAATTGAACTTTGATCTGGGCATGCCCCGACCAAAAACAACCCAATACAATAAATACGGGTAAAATTATTTTTTTCATGAAGCAGATTAAATATTGCCGTTGCGGGGGATTGACGGGCTTATTGAACACAAAGTAAAAGCTTACACAAACGCATACATACAAAAACAAACTCCGGGTAAAACATATTAACAATTTATTGGGGAGACAGGTTCGCATGCAGCATATGGATTTTTTATTGGCAGGCATCTTATTCCAACAAACTAACAGAATGTTATATCCTTTACTCGTGCTGATGAGTTCTCTTTCCGTTTCTACAGATAGCCTCCCTTCTTATTTTACTCCTCATGAACAAAGGTCATCCATCAGCAAAATACAGGAAGCAAAAATATTCTGCAGGAACAACGCGTATGATACCAGTGTTTGTTTTTTGATAGACCTCTCCGTTCACAATGGCCGAAAGCGCTTTTTTGTATTTGATATGCAGAAGAAAAAAGTGTTGAGCAGTGGGCTGGTCACACATGGAAGCTGCAATACGCGTTATCTTTCGCAGGTGCAATATTCAAACAAAGCGGGTTGTGGATGCAGTTCCTACGGCAAGTATAAAGTGGGCGGTTTTTACAAAGGCAGTTTTGG
>JAQBNJ010000359.1 GCA_028288645.1 Sediminibacterium sp. | reverse complement strand
TTTCATTACGGCAGGAGCGGTCTTCTCACTTCTTACAACAGCTAGGGAATAAATATTATTTAGCGTGTTGAAAAAGAAATGCGGGTTCACCTGCGATTTTAAGAATGATAATTCGGTATTTAATTTTTCGTTCTCCGTTGCCTTGCGGTTCTGTTCTGTTTTCAGCCAGCGTTGTATTACGGAGATACAGGTTCCAACAGTAAATATCAACAGGAACAACACAGTATTGTAAGGATCTGCTACCGGACGGTGCCCGCGGGTGAATCCAGTTCCCTGTGGATGCAGTTTTCCTTTGTAAGCCGGGTTCCTCACGCGTATCCATTCCCTGTTAAGCTCATTGAATGGTTCAGGATCTGCGATCAATAAGGCGATCTGTCTTGGTGCATTCAAAAATATCCAGAGACAGACCAGTACAGAAAGAATATACCACAGCCATTTTTCCTTCGCCAGCAGGCGTGGTACTAATACCAATGTATTAAGATAATAGAACAGTACGAGGAACACATTGGTACATATGATCTGCGCCAGCTGGTGATTGCTGATATTGAATTCACGCAGCCTGGGGAAGAATAAAAGAAAAGGTAAGGTAATAAAGACGATCCATGCAAGCACATGTGTGATCAGTGTTACTATCTTTTTATTGTTAGTATTTCTCAAGTAAACCTGTTTTTATTTTAAGTTAAAAAGTCAACACATATTTTGTCCACACATAACTGTTCCTGCCACTGCTTTCCTGGGCAGCTTCAAAACCGCCTCCGCCTCTGCCTGCTCCTCCTCCTCTTCCGCCGCGTGAAGACGTATTAGAAGTTGGCGGTGCACTTCCTGCGGGAACCGCAACAACTCTTGTTGTTGTAGTTGCCACAACATTATTGGGCGTAGAAGAAGCTGCGGCAGATGATCCTCCTCCGCTGCCTCCACCGCTTTCTGGTATTTTCCAACCGATACTCAACGGTTTGCCATTGAGTGAAGCGGTTGCCCCGATAAAGATGAATGGCACCGCATACTCGATATACATATTGTCTGCCTCGTCCCAACCGAAATTAATATTGACCAAACCAGACTGGGAAATAACATATAATTTTTCCTCTTCAAGATTGTCAAGCCCGAAAGCTTTGAAGAAGACCATCATGGATGCATTTTTCTCACGTATCTGTTTAGGATCTGATCCACCGCCGCCGCGATTGAGGCCGTTTATAGGAACTTTCACGGGAAACTGGATTCCTGCTCCTTCTTTTTTCTTCCCCTTTTTATCAATGAGCAGGCTCATGCCCTGTGTCATTATTTTCGCCTGCAGAAGTTGATCGGAGATCTTCATCGCAACGTATAAATTCTCTCCATCATGATCTATGCAATGCTGGATCTTGGTTTCCGGATCCGTTTCAAATTTTTCAATTTTCCATTCGTCGATGTTACCGTCCGTTACATGCACCACTTTTACAGAATCGATCAGTTTGTAAGAGTGTGCGAAGGTTTTTTTTGCAAGCATACACGCCATTGGCATGAATGCCAGTAATAACAGCTTTCTCATGTTGCATATAGGTTTGAGGTCAAAACTAATTAAGCCGCAGCAAGCCCAAAACACAATATGGGTGAAAGCTGTGGTCTTATCGGTGAAAAAATCAATACGATTCTTCCTGGTTGGGGAAATCCTGTGATTTCACATCGCGGATGTATTGTTGTACCGCGCCAACAACCTGGTTCTCTAAATTAAGGTATTGACGGAGGAAACGTGGCTTAAATTCATTATTAATTCCTAACATATCATGCATAACTAATACCTGCCCGTCGCAGTCCTTCCCTGCGCCGATGCCAATGGTTGGGATGGTAAGGCTCCGGCTCACTTCTTTGGCCAGTTCGGCGGGTATTTTTTCCAGAACGATGGCGAAACATCCCGCCTCCTGTAAAAGCAGGGCATCTTTACGCAGTTTATCTGCTTCGGCTTCTTCTTTTGCACGTACGGTATAAGTGCCGAATTTATAAATGGATTGAGGCGTTAGCCCGAGATGGCCCATTACCGGTATGCCTGCCGCCACGATCCGTTTGATGCTGTCGAGCACTTCTTCGCCGCCTTCTAATTTCACAGAATGCCCGCCTGTTTCTTTCATGATGCGTATGGCCGATGCCACTGCATTGTCTGCATTGGATTGATAGGAACCAAAAGGCATGTCCACCACCACCAGGCAGCGGTCTATACCACGAACCACGCATTGCGCATGGTAGATCATCTGTTCCATTGTGATGGGTACGGTGGTCTCATTACCAGCCATCACGTTACTGGCGCTGTCGCCAACAAGTATTACATCAATACCTGCGGCATCGAATAATCTTGCAAATGAAAAATCGTAGGCAGTGATCATGGAGATCTTGGTGCCACCGGCTTTCATTTTTAATAATGTATGTGTGGTAATTTTTTTTACTTCTTTGTGATTCGACATTGACTTTAGGATTGGAACGAATGCAATTTAGGTAGATTATTTTTTTGAGAGTATCGATATCGGTTAAATTTCCGTAAGTAATAGATCCATAATGGCACGCGGATAGCGCGGAAAAAACGGATCATCACGGATAAAACAAACCAGATCTGCGTAAATCCGTTTTTTCCGCGCTATCCGTGTGCTATTTGAAATTTTCGAAGATCAGGATGAAATTCCTTTTGCGGATAATTCCGAATATAGATGTTGAATTAAACCATCTGCCAAACCAATTTTTGGCACATATATCTCATCCGTATCCGACCAACGCATTACATTGATATAGATCTGCAAAGCAGGAACAATTACATCCGCACGATCCTCACGCAGTTTGTAAACATTGATCCTGTCCTCAAGTGAAAAACTGCCGATCTCTTTATAATAATCTTTCAGCAGGTCGAGACTAAGCGGTTTCCCGTCTTTCTTTTTGCTGAGCGAGAATACTTTGTTGATATTGCCACCGGTACCGATGGCCACTATTTTTTTGTATCCTTTTGTTTTTGTTTTGATGGTCTCTTTTACTTCGTTCCATTTAGCATCGTCCACCATATCCTTTAACAAACGGATGGTACCGATATTGAAGGATTGTTTAAAAACGAGTTTATTATCCGCAAAAAAAGTAAGTTCGGTGCTGCCGCCGCCAACATCGATGTACATGTAACTGTGGTCGGTATCCATATGCTCTGCCACATGGTTCTCATAAATGATGGAGGCTTCCAGGTCGCCGCTGATGATCTCTATTTCGAGACCCGTTTCTAATTTTACTTTCCTGATAAGGTCGGCGCTGTTGGCCGCATCGCGCATGGCGCTGGTAGCACAGGCGATCACATTTTTTACACCGTAGGCATTAATGAGGTGGCCATAGGCTTTCATGGTCTGCAATACCATGCCGCGTTTTTCTTTAGAGATCTCGCCTTTTTCAAACACATCAAAACCCAGGCGAAGCGGAACACGCACAAGGTTGAGTTTGTTGAAACAGGTTTTCCCTTCTTTGTCCTGCGCTACTTCGGCGATCAA
>JAQBNJ010000355.1 GCA_028288645.1 Sediminibacterium sp. | reverse complement strand
ATAGTGAATTCGACGCAGTTCCGGCCTATGTTCGCAGGAACATGGAAATGTTTGGTAACACGATCGCATCGGTAGAGAATTTTTACAGTAAGTACACCGTGAGTAAGGATGAGAACGATCAGACACAGATCTCAACCATCAACACGTTCCTGGATGGTAAAAAACCAGACTAATTGTTGCTTGCTTATAATTGTGTATTAAAAATTGGTGATTTTAGTTGTGGCCCCCGATGATGAGTCGGGGGTTTTTGTTTTACAAATCAACTAATTTTAGTGTTGCTTGTTACTGTCAGCAACCAACTGTGTCTCCGTGTCTCTGTGTGCATTTTTTCTCACACAGAGACACAGAGCCACGGTTTAAATCTTCAAAATATATGGCCACTGCATTGATCACCGGCGGAACCGGATTGGTAGGAATGCGTTTAACAAAACTGTTGACCGAAAAAGGTTACGCTGTTACTATTCTCACGCGCGATGCTTCTGAAGTAAAACAGAAATTAACAGGAGTTTCCTATGCTAATTGGGACATACATAAACAAACGATCGATCAGGATGCCATCGCGAAAGCCGATCATATCATCCATCTTGCCGGTGCAGGTGTAGCAGACAAAAGATGGAGCGATAAAAGAAAACAGGAGATCGTAAACAGCCGCACCCAAAGCAGCGCGCTGATCGTAAAAGCGCTGAAAGAAATCCCTAATAATGTAAAAACCGTTGTGAGCGCATCTGCTATTGGCTGGTATGGTGCAGATACGCCCGTGAGCAAACAAAATGGATTTACAGAGGATGCGAATGCCGATACAGCCTTTTTAGGACAGACCTGCCGCTTATGGGAAGAAAGTATCCAACCTGTAGAACAGCTTGGCAAACGCTTGGTAAAACTACGAACAGGAATTGTGCTCAGTGCTGATGGAGGCGCTTTGGCTAAATTCAAGAAACCGCTGAAAGGCTTTGTGGCCGCCATTCTCGGTGATGGCAAACAGGTGATCAGCTGGATACACATTGATGATCTTTGCCGGATTTATATAGCTGCAATCGAAAATGAAACTATGAGCGGTGCATACAATGCAGTTGCTCCAAAGCCAGTGACCAATAAAGAGTTGACATTATCACTCGCCAGGAAAATGCGTGATATTTTTTTCATCCCCATACATATTCCCTCTTTCGCTTTAAAGATCGCGTTGGGAGAGATGAGCATTGAAGTATTAAAAAGTGCAACTGTTAGTTCTCAAAAAATACAATCAACAGGTTTTGCATTTTCCTATCCAACAATTGAAGAAGCACTCGCGGAATTGATCAAATAAACTCTGTGAATCTCTGTGTACTCTGTGTCTCTGTGGTGAAAAAGATCGAAGCGAAGGCTTTACCACGGAGACACAGAGGACACGGAGTTTTACAGAGAATGGACTACAGGTCTCTTTTCTTATGAACCGCGTAACAGATCAACCAGATACCTGCTGTTAAAAGGACCGTTAAAAGTATGTGCTGGGGAATTATGGTTAAAGCATGTTCATAGCTGGCTTTGGCATCTTTGCCCCACCGTGAAAAGAATGCAGGGCGGGGAATTAGACGGTCAGACAATTCAAACGGTAAAAACCTGCCAATATCATTCAGTTTGAAAGTCGCATATCCAACCGCAATATTTTCCACGATCATGTAATAAAAAAGAAAAATACCTAACGCAATAAATGCTTTCTTAACTAAATAGCCCAACAGGAATGCGATAGACAACTGCGAAAAAGTCTGCAATAAGAAAAGTGGAATATATTGTAATTGATCATTCCATTGGCTCACACTGCTACGGTCCGCATAAACGCCATAGCTGGCTGCTACCAATACATATACCAATGTAGCAATAACCGATACGATCAATACATCAAATAATTTACTGGTAATGAACTGGCTCCTGCTCCAGCCGTCGATTATATTCTGCCTGTGTGTTTTGAACGAGTATTCATTCGTTACCAACATGATCACAAGAATGGATGGAAGTAACACAAAGATGGAGGAGAAAAATGCTACGGTATGCCAGGCTTCCGGGAAAGAGAAAGGATTGCCCAGTAAAAATTTTGCAGCATTATTGGTCATCTCTTTACCCGTAACTGCCTCCGTATAGGCGTAATACAGAATCATGTTGAGGCCGGGGTAGGTTAGTGCCACAATACCCAGCATCCACCAGAAGGCGGGATACTTTTTTATTTTAAGCCATTCGATTTTTATAAGCGGGAGCATGATGCGTTTTTTAAAAGTTAGTCGTTGGTTAATTCGAAGAATTTGGTTTCAAGGCTTTTCTTTTTCACCAATAATAAATTCAGTGCGATGCCTTTTTCAAAGCAGAAACGGTTCACATCTTCCAGTCTTGCCGTATTAACGGGGAAGAAGAGATGTATCATTTTTCCATCCTGTTTGATCTGCGAATAACCCGGGAAATTTTGCAATGCGGTATATAATTGTGCAGGATCGCTGGACGAAACTTCAACGATGTCTTCGTTTGCCAATACTTCATCAACCTGTCCGGCCGTGATCAACGTGCCTCTTTTGAGGATGGCAACATGTGTACAAACTTTTTCTACCTCATCCAATAAATGGCTGGCCATGATGATGGTCTTGCCACGTTT
>JAQBNJ010000126.1 GCA_028288645.1 Sediminibacterium sp. | reverse complement strand
CTAAAAAGTTTAGTAAATTGCACTAAATGAATTAGTTTATGTCAAACGCCGGAAAAAATCTACGATACCTGCGCAAGTTGCGCGGCTGGACACAGGAAGAGTTTGCCAACAAACTCAAGATCAAAAGATCACTGGTAGGTGCCTATGAAGAAGAGCGCGCCGAACCCAGGCTCGAAGTGATGGAACTGATCTGCAGTACCTTCAAATTAAGCCTCGAAGATTTTTTGTTCAAGGACCTGTCGGCCCCGAAGACACTTAGTTATTTAGAAAAACGCCGCCAGATGAAAATGGTGTCGGAAGTGGCCGAGGTTCGTTTTGTACCCGTAAAAGCCGCCGCTGGTTATCTTGCCGGTTATGGTGATCCTGAGTTTGTGGATGAGTTGAATACATTCACCTTACCCATGCTTGGCCCCGGGCAATACCGTGCATTTGAAATTGTAGGCGATAGCATGTTGCCCACACCCAGCGGCAGCGTAATTGTTGGCGAAAAAGTAGAGGACCTGGAAGATGTGAAGAACAGCAATACTTATGTCGTGTTATCAAAGAATGAAGGGGTGGTATATAAACGTATCATTAAAAATAACCGCGTAAAAAACAAGATCACCCTCATCAGCGATAATCCGCAATACGAACCCTACAATGTAAGTTCAGAAGATGTACTGGAGGTATGGAAAGCCGTATACATCATGCAGAAAGCCAATACCGCCCCGCGTTGGGATGTGAACCAGTTAGCCGGAATGGTGAATAATCTGCAGGAGCAGGTGAGTAGTTTGAAGAAGAAGATGAATTGAGAAAGGTCAGATAGTATTTAAAAATTAGCGATAATTGCGTGCAAAGCAGAAGGATAATTTCAATAGTTTTTATTGCATTCATTTTGAGCGCACAACATAGTCATGCTCAAAATGATAAAGAAACGCGTCCAGAGGCCTGGGCTTTAATTGGTGGGTCGCGGGGTGGCTATTTTGTCAAAAGCATACTTGAAGTACAAAAAGGGCTTGGAGGAATGCAGCGGGTTAGTCTATCGCACGCTGAACGTATAAACGTTGATAGTTTTAGCGTACTTATTACTAGAAATGACAACTCAATCTACAATTTTAGAAACAAGGGCGCTTACTTTGAGAAAAGTGTTCATGATATGTTGGAAAGGTTACAGCTCGGTGACAAAGTCTTATTTTTTGATATCTATGCAACGGGTTTAAATAAGAAAATAATCTTATTGTCGCCGTTAGAGTGCATGATCAAATAGCTGTCAAAAAGGTGTTGGTTTCTTAATAAATATCTTTCGCCACCCGAAACGTATTACAATGCGCCTCCACAATCACCTTAATATCCGGCGAATACCCACCACCCATGGCAACCACCGCAGGAATATTATTTTGTTTAAGTAATTGCAAAACGATCTCATCTCTTTTCCTGCAACCTTCTATACTCACATTCAGTTTCCCGAATTTATCAGACGCCAGAATATCCACACCTGATAAATAGAAAGCGAGATCCGGTTTTAGTTTTTGGATCAATGCGGGCAATGTGTCGGATAATATTTTCAGGTATTCAGAGTCACCCATTCCATCTTTTAAAGGAATATCCAGGTCAGATGTTTCTTTATGAAAAGGATAATTATGCCCGCCATGCATACTAAACGTAAATACCCGCGGCTCGTTCCCAAATATTTTTGCCGTACCGTTTCCCTGGTGTACATCAAGATCGATGATGAATATTTGTTTGGCCAGTTGGTTGCGAAGCAAATAATTTGCTGCAACTGCCATATCATTCAATAAACAAAAACCTTCCCCGCGGTCACGGAACGCATGGTGTGTACCGCCGGCTACATTTAATGCGATACCTGATTCCATTGCATAACTGCAACAATCAATGGTTCCCTGCGCGATCATCAACTCCCGTAAGGTTAATTCTGGTGATTGTAGGAAACCGATCTTTCTTTGTTCGGATGGAGTGAGTGTTTGTTGAATGAGTTTATCAAAATAAATTTTATCATGCGTTAACAGGATAATTTCTTCTTTACACGGTGATGGTGAAAATAACTGGTCGGGTGTGATGCTTCCTTCATGCAGTAATTGTTCGGGAATCAATTCATATTTCAGCATCGGGAAGCGATGTCCTTCGGGTAGAGGATGCGCATAGATCGGGTCGAATGCAATTCGTATCATTTGATCTTTACCAATGTGTTGTTCACGATCGCATACACCGTTTCATGTTTCTGTTTTTTCACCATTGCCAACCCGCTGAATTTACTGAATGCCGGAAGGATCGCCATGGTATCAGAAAAATAATAGCACGGAAATGTAAGATTCTGTTTGGCAAGCCCCTGGATGTTTACACCGGGATGCAAATGACCCGAAAAAATAAAATTTGTATCCAGTGTTTCTTCCGGTACTTCCGATGGGTCATGCAGGAACGAAAAATCACGAACAGCGTACACACCTTCTTTCACCTGTATGCCCGCATTTTCATACCATTCTTTTTGTAAAATATCGTGATTGCCTCTTACTAAAATAAATTCCAGCCCTGGTAGATCGCTGCGCCATTTTAAGAACAGGTACATTTCTTTATTCTCCTTGCTGTGAAAAAGATCGCCGACAGCAATTATTTTTTTCGCCCTGAAATGAATGAGTTGTTCGATCAGTCTTTGGAGATCCTCAATAAAGAGGGCCTGCGGAACGGCAATGCCGTGTTTTCTAAAATGTCCCGTTTTTCCTAAGTGAAGATCCGAAAGTATCAATGCCTGTTCCTCTTCCCAGAAGATGCACCTACAGGATGAGAGCCAGAAAGTATTGTTCTGTATGATGTGTGGAATAGGAGCGGTCATGGATTTGTAAAGCTAAGCGTTAACTAAGAAATGAAAGAGAAATGTAGATAAAAAATCTCTTTGAAAACACTGCCTACTCATGTTCTCCTCGTTCGCTAAACTTAGACGAGCGTGTGCGGTGCGCAGAGTCAGGAACAATAGTAAGCTTGTATCACACCACAGATGTTTGGAATAAAACGATAACCCTGAAAGGGTGACCTGTTTGTAGAAAGATAGCGTGGACAACATAGAAGCTCCATAGGAGCGACCTGTAAATGCAAACGATCCAGGCAAGTAATTGACTATCGCTTCCAGCTTCACAATATTTACACGTCACTCCTACGGAGCTAATTGCCTTTTTACACATCCATTTCTACAAACAGGGCGCCCCGGTGGGCAATGTCATTAAGTTAAGGTCTATGTTCCGTAGGAACATCTGGTGGGTAGAAAGATT
>JAQBNJ010000348.1 GCA_028288645.1 Sediminibacterium sp. | reverse complement strand
TTTTTTACCTGTTGATTTTACGATCAAAGAAAATGCTGACGGCAGCAAAACTGTTTGGGTAAACGAAGTAGAACTGATGTTTCGTACTAAATGCCAGGCCGGTTTTACCCTCTATCCCGATAAGGCTTACCTGGAAGTGAAAGGCAAATTATTTAACCGTTCCCTGCTTCCCCAAACATTTTTATGGTGGGCCAATCCTGCGGTGAAAGTGAACGATCATTACCAATCGGTTTTCCCTCCTGATGTGCACGCGGTATTTGATCATGGCAAAAGAGATGTATCAGATTTTCCTGTGGCTACAGGAACCTATTACAAAGTGGACTATGCACCGGGCACGGATATCTCTTTATATAAAAATATTGAAGTGCCTACTTCTTATATGGCCATTCAATCAGGCTATGATTTTGTTGGCGGCTATGAGCATGATACCCAGTCGGGTATTCTTCATGTTGCAAATCATCATCTGTCGCCCGGAAAAAAACAATGGACATGGGGCAATGGAGATTTCGGCCATTCCTGGGATAAGAACCTGACAGATGAAGACGGCCCTTACATTGAATTGATGACCGGTGTTTTTACGGACAACCAACCCGATTTTTCCTGGCTACAGCCGAATGAAGAAAAAACTTTTGAGCAATACTTTATGCCGTATTACAAAGTGGGCATGGTAAAAAATGCGACAAAAGAGGCGATGATCAATATTGAAATAGTTGAGAAGAACGTATCGGTGATCATTTACGCAACAGGCATTTATCCAAAGAGCAATATCACTATTCATAACAGTAATGGAGAGGCCATAAAAAATTTCGAGGCAGATCTTTCTCCTGAACAGGTTTTTGAAACGCGTTTTGAAACAACCTGTTTATATCGTGCACACGAATTGAAAATAGAGGTGGTTGCGCAGGATGGAAAAGTATTGGTTGACTATCAGTTGATCGAAACCGCAACGAAAGAAATTCCACGTGCGGCAACACCTGCCAGGCAACCTTCCCAAATAGTAAGTATTGAGGAGCTGTTCCTGAATGGCTTACACATTGAACAATACAGGCACGCTACTTACGAAGCAACCGATTACTATGCCGAAGCACTAAGCCGTGAACCGGGCGATAGCAGGTGTAACAATGCCATGGGATCATGGTTGTTACGGCATGGACAATTCAGTAAAGCCGAAACATATTTCAGAACAGCGATCGAGACCATTACTTCCCGTAACCCCAATCCGTATGATGGAGAAGCGTACTATAATTTAGGTATCAGCCTCCAGCTGCAAAGCAAACTCGCTGAGGCATACGATGCATTCTATAAAGCAACCTGGAACGATGCATGGCAGCACAATAGTTTTTTGCAGTTAGCCAGGATCGATACCGCAAGAAAAGATTTTAGAGAAGCATTGATGCTGGTTGACAAATCACTTGTCAGGAATTATCATAGTCACTCCGCAAGACATCTGAAAGCGATCCTCCTGAGAAAATTAAGGAGATCAGCAGAGGCTACAATTTGTATCAATGCCTCCCTTGAACTTGATCCTTTCAACTTTGGGTGCATTTTTGAAGCATACCTGCTGCAACTCGAATCAGGCGGGACGTTACGGGCAAAGGAACACCTGGATAAACTCCTTGTGTTAATGCGTAACAACGCCAATAACTATCTCGAATATGCTTTTGATTATGCAAATGCCGGTTGCTATCATGAAGCGACTGCGCTACTGCACCTGCATTCAGTAGATCAAAGGGAAGTGTCGCCGATGGTGTATTACTGCATGAGTTATTTCACCGCAAAAAACGGTAACATAGCAGCGGCGAATGAATTGGCACAAAAAGCACATACCTGCAGCCCGGATTACTGCTTCCCCAATAAACTGGAAGAGATCAACGTATTGCAATATGCTACTACTTCCAACATATGGGATGATAAAGCATTTTACTACCTGGGGAATTTATGGTTCGGTATGCGTCAATATGCCGAAGCGATCTATGCTTTTGAAAACAGCGTTGCCATCAATCCCTCCTTCCCTACTGCACACAGGAATCTCGCTTTGTTATATTACAATCAAGACCAACAACCTGACAGTGCGTTAAAATCAATGGAGCTGGCATTTTTCCTTGATAAAACAGATGCAAGGATCCTGATGGAACTCGATCAGCTATACAAACGCCTGAATTACCCGCTTACAAGACGATTAGAAAAACTAAATACAAATCTCACGCTTGTTGAACAGAGAGATGACCTGTACCTGGAGAAAATTGCTATTGCAAATGGTTTAGGGCATCATCGACTCGCAAAAAAATTATTGGAAGAAAGGATCTTTCATCCATGGGAAGGAGGCGAAGGAAAAGTAGTGGCGCAATACCTGATCTGTCATTTGGAACTTGCCAAAAAAGCAATTCTCGAAAAGAATTTTGATACAGCACTCGATTTATTAACCTCGGCCCGGCAATATCCATCCAATTTAGGTGAAGGAAAATTATTAGGTACGCAGGAAAATGATATTCATTACCTGATGGGTTGTGTGCATGAAGCCATGGGAATGAGTGAGCAGGCGATTGAAAATTTCACGCTGGCAACAGAAGGTATCAGTGAGCCTGTTCAGGCAATTTTTTACAATGATCCACAACCGGATAAAATTGTATACCAGGGATTGGCCTGGTTAAAATTAGGGCATCCCCGCAAAGCAGAAAAGATCTTTAACCGCCTGATCGAATTTGCGGAACAACACCTGAACGACAAGATCAAAATAGATTATTTCGCCGTTTCACTTCCCGACCTGCTGGTGTTTGATACGGATCTCGACAAGAAAAATACAAATCATAGCCGCTACCTGATGGGTCTCGGAAACTTAGGGTTGAGAAATTATGTGGACGCATCCTTTCATTTGAATGAAGTATTGCAAAACGACAGGAGTCATTCCGGTGCGATCATTCATCTGAACATGATCGATTTTATCATAAGACAAAGAGGAATGTTCCTGAATAAAATAATTAGAAAATGACCCGTTTAAAATTCCAAATATCTGCAAGTACTCAACTTTTAAAAACAAAATTAACAGCTTTATGAAAAAGAATGTTCCCTGGATCAGCCTCTGGCGATTCTTTCCTCAAAATCGATGGATTTTGGGTTTAACCGTTATCGCGTTGATCATATCGTGCGTGACAGTTAACACGGCGTATTCCCAACAGGGAGGGGTTTCGCAAACCCGAAATCAAAATCTGCGTGGAAAAGTTTCAGATGAAACCGGCAATCCTTTGCAGGGTGTTTCTGTAACGCTAAAAGGCAATTCGAAGGGAGTTGTTTCCAATGAAAAGGGAGAATACAATCTTTCCATTCCTGCGGGCAGCTCTGGGATCGTTCAATTTTCTTATGTTGGAATGGAGCCACAGGAAATAAAGATCAGTACACAACAGGAAATAAATATTTCGCTTCGTTCTGCCGCAGGTGAATCGCAGGAAGTGGTAGTTGTAGGTTACGGTACACAAAAAAGACAGGCAATCACCGGCACGGTTGTGCAGGCTGACCTGAAAACCTATGAAAAAGTACCTGTGAATAATATCATGGAAACTTTGAAAGGTACCGTTGCAGGATTAAATGTTGGTGAAGCGAACACTGCAGGCGGTGTTGCCGGTTATACCATCAGGGGTACCAACACAATTGCCGCATCATCTACACCATTGGTTGTGTTGGATGGAGTGGTTTTCAGTGGTTCATTAGCAGATATCTCTCCTTCAGATATTGAAAGTGTAACTGTTTTAAAAGATGCAAGTGCGTCAGCTGTGTATGGTTCGCGTTCTGCCAGCGGCGTTATCCTGATCGAATCTAAAAAAGGCGGCAGTGTTAATGGCAAACCTAAGTTTGAAGTTAGAACAAGCCAGGGATTTACCAATGAATTAAAGCCTTTGCAGGTATATGATGCCAAAGGGTATATGCAGCATTTGTATGATTTTTTAATCGACAATGGTACTGCTTTAACATTTGATCAGACGCCCTCCTTCTTACAGACAAATGAAAAAACAAATTACAACGCTACTGCCGATCATGCACCCAATTTGGTTGATCCCTATAGCCTGTTCCGTCAAGTCGGACATAATTTCAACACAACTGTAAGCGTATCCGAAAAAACGGATAAAATGAGTTACTATTTATCAGGTAACATGACAGACCAGAAAGGCGTAATTCTCAATGATGCATTTAAACATTATTCTTTAAGAGCCAATCTCGAATCGAAAGTTACCAGCTGGTTAACCCTTGGCTTGAAAGCTTATTATAGTAACAGGAGCTATCCTGATGCAAGAATATATGGTTCGGCAAGTAATGGAAGCAGTCCGTATTTATTCAGTCCTTATGCTGATATCTACAATACTGACGGAAGCTATAATATGTATCCTCAAACAACCACTTCTTTTATTAATCCATATTCAATGATGGCCAATGAAGCATACAACAGGGCCAGTAACCTGAATGCGATACTAACTGCTACCGTAAAAGTTCCGTGGGTGAAAGGATTAAGTTATACCGTTAATTATTCTCAAACACAAAATACCAGTGAAGTGGGCACATTCTACGGAATTACCTCCTACACAGGCCTGGCAACGAAAGGAAGTGGCTCAAGAAGTTATTCAAGAGGTAATGCAGTATTGCTGGACCATATTGCTAAGTACAACAGAACTTTTGCAAAAGATCATACTATTGATCTGACCTTATTGTATTCGGGTCAGAAAAATACGGCGTATGGTGAAGGTTTATCGGCAACCGGTTTTGATAACGACCAGTTAGGTACCTATCGCTTACAGGCAGGTGCCATACAGGCAGTTTCTACTTCCGGTTCATCCAATGAAAGTGTTGGAGAGATGGCAAGACTCACCTACTCATTCAAAAACAAATACTCTTTAACCGGTACTTATCGATATGATGGTTATTCAGCTTTCTCTTCCAATCATAAATATGGAAGTTTTGGTTCTGTAGGTGCAAACTGGAATATTACAGAAGAGAATTTTATGAAAAAACAATCTGTGTTCAGTTACCTGGCATTGCGTGCATCGTATGGTACCAATGGTAACCAGTCTATCGCACCATACAGTACATTGGCAAAGATCTCGAACGGTTACTATTACTACCAGGGAGATGCCAATTACACTTACACACAATCTAT
>JAQBNJ010000108.1 GCA_028288645.1 Sediminibacterium sp. | reverse complement strand
AACTTTGTATGACCAGAACCTTGGTGCAACTGCTTTAACAGATAATGAGATTGATGATTTAAGGAATCTGGTATTTGTTGAGTCCACAGGTTCGTTAACACCAAGCCGCTTCAAAGCGTCTATCCAGAGTTCAAGTGATCGTTTTCCTTTTTTTACAGATATCGCTTTTGAAAGTGTTCCGAAAGATTTTATAGATGTAACCAGCAAGGATTGGAAATGGGATGAAAATGCAGCGTTCGTTCCCATTATTGCACCAAATATGTTTCTTGATTTTTACAATTTTCAGTTCTCGTTTTCACAAAATCTCCCGCAACTGACGCAGCAGGTTGTAAAGATGATCGTGTTCAAAGTAAACGTATATGGGCCTAACGGTTTAATTATTTTCAACGGCCGTGTGGTGGGTTTCAGCGATAGGATATCTTCCCTGCTTGTGCCGCAGGAATTCATGAATTGGGGCAACACACACTTCGGAAAGAACCAGGATAGTAAACCTTCACGAATCATTATCCGAACGAAAGATCCGGGCAATCCGCAATTGGTTCAATATCTCAAGCAAAAAGGATTGTCAACCGATGCTGATAAGACGCGTTTTAGTCGTTATAGACAGGTGGTAGATATTGTTGTGAGAATTTCATGGGGCACAGGTGTTATTATGTTATTGTTTGCTTTATTGGTTTTTACGCTCTTTATCCAGCTTACCATCGCCTCGTGCAAAGAAGAAATTATCTTGTTAATTACCCTCGGCGCGTCGCCCAGGCAACTCAGACATTTTTTAATGAAGCAGTTTTTTCCAGTTCATATACTGATCATAAGCATTTCTTTGTTGGTTATTTCAGGATTGCAGTTTTTTATTCACCGCAAACTTATCTCACAGGGCATTTTTGTAAATAATTTACCTTCAGTCTCTACCGTAGCAGCTGCCGTTTTTGTATTGATATCGATATGGCTTGTAACCAATTTTTCTATTCGGAACTACATCTCTATCCCCTTAAAAAAAAATTGATCCGCCCAATTTGCATCGCAACGAAAAAAAAATTGTTAAAAGGGTTAAACAAATATGCCAAATTCCGACCTTTTCAACTGCAATCACAAGCAGTTGTATTACAGAAAATCCTAATTTTTTAAAACCCACTAAGACTAATTCACCGAACACTTATAGGTGTTTTCACGGTATTTTGCGCGTATTAAACACCGTTTTTTTGTCAACTTAGGATATTTATTTAATTGATAATCAATCAAATAGTAACTTTTTTTCTATTACAAGTCAAATTACTTGGAGAATAAAATCAGGGAAACATTAACTTGCATTCCATATATTTTCCGATGTCTGCTGTAGTAATATTTACAAGCCGACGGGTTATTAAACTATAAGACTTATGAAAAAGTTTTCATTACTTTCTGCGGCCGTACTACTTTCATCAGTAGTAGTTGTCCTTTTTGTGTCCTGTCAGAAGGAGCAAACAGTTGTTTCTAATAAGGAAAATACAACCGCGGCGGCAACAGAAAATACCCATATAGTGGCACTTTCTGGAAGTGGGCCGTACGCAGGGTCAATTAAGAAATCATATGCCGCATCTTTAGCCGAAAACTACCAAAAAAAGTATGGTGAGGATGATGACCAAGCCCAATCTGTCGCTTTTTCCGCAAAAGACCTGGTTGCTTTCATAAATGGCTTACAAACAAAATATAAATCAGACATTATTTATGTGAATTTTGGAATGTATGGTAAAGGAGCTTTACCTGTAAATTCAAAAGATTACGGCAGATTGACTGTGTTTTTTACGGGCAATAAAATTACAGGATCGAATTCAAATCGGAGAAATGATGGAGTTGCTGATGATGAACTTTCAAATGATGAGTTTTTGAATCACGGTACGCTTTATCCGTAAAATCTAAATATGCCGCAGGTTTGGATTGATTTTTATTTCGAAATAATAAGCCTTGTTTCTTCAATCTTTTTCTACATAAAAAAACGGAATAATTTACTTTTGTATTTTATTCCATTTTTATTTTTGACCGTCCTTATCGAATATGTAGGCGGATGGTATCTATCGCAAGGAGTAAGAAATTATTGGATATTTAATGTTTTCACAACTATTGAATTTATTTTTTACTCATTTCTTTTTTATCTACATTTTAGAAAACAAGGTCTCAAAAAGATAGTAATAATATCGATGCTATTCTTTGTATGTGCTGTGATTTTGAATCTATTGTTTATCCAGGGTTTTGATAAAACTTTCAATACGTATACGTTTCTTTTAGGCTCCTTTTTTATTGTAGTTTTTTGTTGTTTATTTTTTTATGAGTCTGTTTTACCAGAAAAAATAGATCAACAATTATCAAAGCAACCTTTTTTTTGGATTTGCAGTGGCCTATTGATCTATTATTTAGGTTCAGTTATCATAAATGCTCTGTTCGAATACCTGAGAAACAATGATCTCGGCGAAGAAGGAAAAAGGATTTACGGAACGATCAATCATACTTTAAACGTAATTTTATACAGCTCATTCTGCATTGCTTTTTTTCTATGCCGAAACAACAAGAAGATATCCTCATAACAATTGTCGTTGCTTCGGTCTTTTTTATATTGATCGGCAGTTTTCTATTATTGATCGTGTTCGTTTTTCTCCGTAGACAAAGAAAAAACAAAGAAGAAAAGGAAGAAATGAGAAATCGTTTTGAGCAAACGCTGCTCAAAACCCAGCTTGAAATACAGGAACAGGCTTTCTCTTACATCTGTCAGGAGATACATGATAATATTGGACAGATCTTGAGCCTGGCCAGGCTTAATTTGAACACATTTGGAGACGCAGTTCCTGAAGAGAAGTTCAATCAAACCGACGACCTTCTCGGGAAAGCCATAAAAGATCTGCGCGATCTAAGTCACAATCTTCAAAATAACCGCATCCACAACATCGGAATCATTGAGTCTATTAGACAGCTCTTGATCTCACTGGAAAAAACCGGGCGATTTAGAACATCTTTCCATACCTCAGATAATTTTCACATTTTAGATGTGAATACAGATATCATTATTTACCGTATGATCCAGGAGATCATCAACAATATCATCAAGCACGCCGCCGCAAATAGCATTGACGTTGAGGTCAAAAATGAGGAGGAATCCACTATTATCCAAATACGTGACAATGGCATCGGGTTCGATACCAGTTTATTAAGCCAGGAAAGATCTGGAATTGGGCTACAGAATATCATCAACCGGGCAAAAATGATCAATGCGACCGTAGACGTTAAAAGCGCGCCAGGTAACGGAACTGTCATAACTTTATTTATCAAATCTAAATCATCTGTTATATGACTTTTGTCGCTTTGGTTGATGACCATGAATTATTAAGGACTGGACTTGCGGCCATTATTAATTCATTTGAAGGATTTAAGGTTGTAATGGAAGCAAACAATGGCAAACAATTTATTGAAAAAGTAAAAGCCAAGACCCCTCCTGATATTGTTTTGCTGGATATCACCATGCCAATAATGGATGGTTATGAAACATCAAGCTGGATAAAAAATAATTTGTCACAAACAAAGGTTCTTGTTCTTAGTATGCTCGAGAACGATACGGCTATTATACGCATGTTAAAGAATGGTGCGAGGGGATATATTCTAAAGGACAGCAAACCTAAAGTTTTTAAAGATGCCCTTGATAGCATTCGGGATAGCGGTTACTTCATCAATGAGCTAGTGAGTAATAAACTGATGCATTATATCAATCATGAAGAAGTGTATGATGGAGATGCAGTTGCCCTCAATAGCCTAAGCGAAAATGAATCTACTTTTCTAAAATGGATCTGCACAGAAAAAACATATAAAGAGATCGCAGATGAAATGTGTCTCAGCCCGAGGACCATTGATACCTATCGCGACAATCTCTTCAAAAAACTGGATGTTAAAACAAGGGTTGGCCTGGCCATTTTTGCTATCAAGAATGGTATTGTAAATATATAAGCGATTACCTTAGTGTGGTTGATCCCGTAAAATAAATGGCATGTACCACTCGCTTATTTTTGATACATATAGGAAGGCTAAGAAGCAGCAGTCGATCATTTTACTACTTATATCCCTATTATTGATTTCCCATGCTTCCGCGCAAAATCTTATTCCACCTATCGGCCAATGGAGGGAGCACCTTAACTACCAACAGGCGATCCAGGTTGCAAATGGCGATAAAATATACTGTGCAACAACCAACAATCTTTTCTCTGTTGATCCAAATAAGGAAATAGAACGATACAGCAAAGTATCCGGCCTTAACGATGTCGGTGTTCAATGCATTGGATGGGATGCAACTACCCAACAACTAGTTGTCGCATATACAAACAGCAATGTTGATGTAATAAAGAACAGCAACACCAAAAACATAAGTGATATCAAGCGAAGCACGATATCAGGAAACAAAACGATCTATTCTGTTTACTGCAAAGACGGCCTCGCCTATTTATGCAGTGGTTTGGGCGTGATTATTGTTAATCTTTCAAAATACGAGATCAAGGACACCTGGTTTATCGGCAACAATGGTGCACAGGTAAAAGTAAATGCTGTATCCAGCGATGGCGCATTTATATACGCAGCTACAGAGGAAGGATTGAAAAGTATTTCTGCGAGTGCCAATAACCTTTCAAATTATGCAAACTGGCAATTACTTAGCGGGGCCAATGGGCTAAGCGCCGGTCCGGTTAGGAATATTCAATTCACGAATAATAAGGTGATCGCTGAAAAAAATGATTCCCTGTTTATTTTAAATGGGAACACCTGGAGCTTGTTATATTCTGACAAAACCTGGCCAATTGTAAGCATTACTTCTTCAGAAAATAAATTATCAGTGTGCCAGCGAATGGCAAACGGCAACTCACGAGTGATCATTTTAACAAGCGCCGGCCAAATCGATAAAACTATTGTGCAAAGCGGTGTGATCTCTTTTCCCAGATCTGCAATAACTGAGAATAATACTGTATGGGTTGCGGATCAATTCGGTGGTTTATCACGATTCGGGACAAGTGTTGAACGCTTTATACCCAACGGCCCTCCGGGAACAGCGGATGGTGAAATAGTGATACGGAATAATATTTTATATGCCGCCGCCGGAAGTGTGAACACCGCATGGAATTATCAATATAACCGCAACGGCCTGTATTATTTTCAACAGGATGAATGGAGTTATAAAGGCGCAAATAATCTTCCCATTTTAGATTCTGTTCTGGATATTATTACCGTAGCAGTAGACCCAACGAACGAAAGTGTATGGGCCGGCAGTTATGGTGGTGGATTGATTAATTTAAAAGATGGCGCGCAACCCCGTATCTACAAAAAAACGAACAGCACTTTACAGGCAGCGATCGGTGACCCTACAAGTGTCAGGGTGAGTGGATTGGCATTTGATCAAAATAAAAATCTATGGGTCAGTAACTATGGCGCTGCCCAAAATCTGCATGTAAGAAAAGCCGATAGCTCATGGAGAGCATTTACTATTCCTTTTACTCATCTTGAAAATGCAGTTAGCCAGATCCTGGTTGATGATATCAATCAATTATGGATTGTTAGTCCTAAGGACAATGGTGTTTTTTGTTATAATTATGGAACGAGTGTAGATAATACCGCGGATGACAAATGGAAATTTTATAAACAGGGAAGCGGTAACGGGAATCTTCCCAGCAACAATGTTTTATGCCTGCTAAAAGACCATGATGGCTTTATATGGGTGGGAACAGATAAAGGCATTGGGATTATCCAGTGTATAGGAGATGTATTTAGCGCGCAGAGTTGCGATGCGATTTTACCTATTGTACAACTGGATCGTTTTGCAGGCCTTTTATTCAAAGACGAAGTTGTTCAATGCATGGCTGTTGATGGGGCCAACAGGAAATGGATAGGCACAAAGAACGGTGTTTGGTTGATCTCTCCTGATGGCAGCAAGATCATTTACCGTTTTACTGCAGAAAACAGTCCGCTGCTGAATAATGATGTGAAAAGAATTGCCATTGATCCCACAAGTGGCGAAGTTTTTATTTCTACTTTATCAGGCATTTGCAGTTTTAGAAGTACCGCTACGGAAGGTGGCGTTTCTAATTCCAACGTTCTTGTTTTTCCAAATCCCGTTCCACCTGGTTATAGTGGCACGATCGCCATCAGGGGGTTGGTAGATAATGCACTTGTTAAAATAGCAGAACTCAATGGAAGACTTGTTTTTCAAACAAGGGCATTGGGCGGTCAGGCTATTTGGGATGGACGCAATTACAACGGGCAAAAAGTTGCCAGCGGTATTTATCTTGTTATTATTAGAGATGATAGCGGCGTTGAAAAACTTGCCACCAAGCTCGTGATCACTTCAGGAAGATGAGATGATCAATCATCATCGTCATCTGCTTTTTTGATCGGTTTAAAGAAAGCTGATCGTTTGGGTCCGGGGAAAGTAATGTTATCGCCTTTCAATCCATACCATAATACAATATTGAATTCAAGATCAGGTACTGCATCTTCTTTGGCCAGGTTAAATTTTTCGGACCGGCGCTGCCATTCATTCATGACAGTATTTTTATCCATTAAGTTTATCCTCGATGTTTTTGCAGAGAAGCCCTTAGGATCAAACGTATTGCTGAAACAGCGCCACATAGGTTGCGCAGCAGCGTCATACTGGCTCATCGGCGGAATACCAAGAATCAGCTCGATTGTACGAAGCATGGACGAAGTTGAATATATCGTATGATCTACAAATCCCCTTTTTACAAAACCTCCTGCTACATAAGCAGTACTACGGTGTGCATCTACATGATCTGCCCCATTTTGCGCATCATCTTCAATAATAAAAATGGCAGTTTCTTTCCAGATCGGGCTCTTACTTAAATATTCTACAAACAACCCGACCGCAAGATCATTATCAGCTACATGCGCGTAAGGAGTTGGCCTCCCCTTGCGTAGTCCTTCAGTATGATCGTTACCCATCCGTACACTATTAAAACGCGGTACGGCATTGATTGCCAGCAACGAATCAAATTCCCTCTTCCATTGACGAAAACGTGTAGTGTCTTGTACTTTCAGGTCCCATCCTGTATAGGTAGTAGAAAAATGATCTTTTAAAACAGGGATATTGGGTTTACCATTATCGGCAAATTCACCATATGTTCTGTAACTCACGCCGGCGCGTTTGCAATGATCCCAGATAAACCCGCCTTTATTATTTGCTACAGTACGGTTTCCCTCACCATCATATGAGCCTCCACGTCCCCCATAACTTGTTACCCAGTTCTTTTCAAGATAATCCGTTCCATAAGCACCTGTGGTCCAGTTATGACCATCCATACTTACTTCGCCATCCACGTAAAAATTATCCAGTAACACAAAATCCTTCACCAGTGCATGCTGATTAGGTGTAACATTTTCTCCAAACAAAACCAATTTGGGATCACCATTGCCCTCTTTTACATCACCCAAAATCTGATCGTAAGTACGGTTCTCTTTGATCACATAAAAAACATACTTGATCGGCCCCTGGTCGCCAACTTTTCTTGGGATAGGATTTCCTTCTTCTCCCTGTACTGATAATTCTTTTATTTTACTATAAGGTGTATTTCGATAGACCACCTGTGAATACACGCCCAATTGTTTTTCATTGGGCTCATCAATGATGCTCATGGTCCCCTGGAAAAGGCCGGCAATGTATTGCACCTTTTTGGGTATGTTAGGGTCACCTTTTTGATAGATCACTTCCTGGTTATTGGCAAACGGGTTGGGACCATAGGGATTTGCTTTGGATGAGAATCCTTTGCCATTTGATACAAATATTTTCTTACCGATCACTTTAATATTCGTAGGATACCATCCTGCAGGAATAAATCCTTTGCTTTTGCTTTTATTTGCTATAGATACATCAAAAACGGCAACACAGTTATTATCCGCGTTAGCGATGTACAATGTTTTTTCATCACCACTTAACGCTAACCCATTCGTAGTAGAACCATTGGGCGCATCTGGGTACAAGGCTGCATTCAACACTTCCATCACCCTGCGCTCAGCAACATTAATGACTGATACTGAATTATCATTTGAATTTGCTACGTATAAGTATTTGCCATTCTTTGTAAGACATAGTTCATTCGGGTTATCACCCACCGGCACTTCCGCTGTAACATTTCTTTTTTCTGTATCAAACACATACACACGATCGCATCCCCAGCAACTGATGTATAATTCTTTACGGTCGGGTGACAGGATACAAGCATAGGCTTCTCCTCCCAATGAAAATTGTTGTTCCGTCTTCTTGGTTTTCAGATCGATGATATAGAGAGAATTATTTTCTTTTGAGACAACATACATCAATTGTTTTTCATCATCCAACGCGATGCCTGTTGGCGAAATTTTATTGGGCCATTTTTTACCGAGTATGATACTGTCTTTCAATACCAGTTTTTTGTTGTCGATCGCATATTCGAGGATCCAGTTGTCATTGCCGCCCGACGCGTATAATTTTTTTTCATCGGCACTGAATTGGAGCCCGTAC
>JAQBNJ010000076.1 GCA_028288645.1 Sediminibacterium sp. | reverse complement strand
TATCTTTTTTTCAATCAGCCATTGGCCAAGTGTTGCCGTTTTTTCTTTGGCCTTTATGTCTTTACTGTCTAATAATTTTTTGATATCCATCAACTATTCATTCTTCCTCTTAAGATACAAATAATCCGCAATTGTCAAGATTTCCAGGGCCGCCACTTCATAATTGAACATTCCCTGTTCAGTGTTCAATATTCCCTACCTTCCTGTTCTAAACGATTGCATATGAACAAGAGCAAATTGATTCGTTGGTCAATAGTTGTGGCCCTGGCCGGTTTTATTTTTGGATTTGATACGGTGGTTATTTCCGGCGCCAACCAGCCCATCAAAGAACTATGGCACACGTCTCCTTTGTTCCATGGATTTTTTATCATGTCAATGGCGCTTTGGGGAACGGTACTCGGTGCTCTGTTCGGTGGTATTCCCACTGAAAAATACGGGCGTAAAACCGTCTTGCTCTGGGTTGGCGTTCTGTTTGCCGTTTCTGCTTTTGGTTCTGCATTTGCGGGCAATGCGTATATTTTTTCTTTCTTTCGTTTTATCGGCGGCATTGGCATTGGCGTTTCCTCCGTTGTTGCACCGATCTATATTTCTGAAATTTCAACACCGGCCACGCGCGGAAGATTGGGTGCCTTATATCAATTCAATATTGTATTCGGCATCCTGGTAGCATTTCTTTCCAACTATTTCTTACAGGGCGTTGGTGGTTCCGACGACTGGCGCTGGATGTTAGGCGTATTGGCGGTTCCTGCTTTGTTATACACTGTATTGGTGTTCGGCATTTCGGAAAGTCCCAGGTGGCTGATCACCAAACGCAACGACCTGGCAAAAGCCAAGCAGATCATGCTGCAGATCGGTGTTGTGGATGTTGAGACAGAAACCGCATCCATCATTGAAAGTAACAGGCACGATAGCGCCAATGGAAAAGTTGCCGGTTTTTTCAGTGCCAAACATAAAAAGATCATTTACCTCGCATTCATGGTTGCATTCTTCAACCAGTTGTCGGGTATCAATTTCATTTTATACTACGCTCCCGAAATACTTGAAAAAGCCGGGCTCGCTGCAAAAGATTCCCTGTTCAATTCCATAGCGATCGGGGGAGTGAACCTTGCCTTCACTTTTGTAGGCTTGTTCCTGATCGATAAGCTTGGACGGAAAACATTGCTGATCATTGGTTCTTTGGGTTATATCCTGAGCCTGTCAATGGTAGCATGGGCTTTCTATTCGCACGCGGGTCCTGTATTTTTAATGAGCTTTCTTTTGCTTTTTATTGCGGCACATGCTGTGGGACAAGGCGCTGTTATCTGGGTATTTATTTCAGAGATCTTTCCAAATAAGATTCGTGGTGCAGGGCAATCTTTCGGCGCCAGCATTCACTGGATATTTGCGGCCTTGATCACATTAATAACACCTGTTTTTTTAGACAGTAACAGTGGTATTTTTAAAGATAATCCCTGGCCCATTTTTGCTTTTTTTGCAGGCATGATGGCCCTGCAATTGATCTGGGTACTTACCAGTGTTCCCGAAACAAAAGGCGTATCGCTTGAGGAGCTGGAGAAAAAGCTGAGCGCTTAATACTACGCGCCATTTATACAGCCCAAATTACAAGGCCGATCTTTCGCTGCTGAATAGATTCCTTGCTCTATCTTCATGTCTTTTAACGTGTATTAGTATATTGTAAGAATATTACTATCTTTTCGATGTTATCCTCTGTCCGGTTTTATCATGAAAAAACAAAACCTCAGTCAATCGGTTAAACCCGACCGAAAGATCCGGCTGATCTTTACTTTCTCGCTGTTGGCGCTTGTATTGTTCATGGCCGTACTATACCAGCAAAAAAACCGGCAGGAACAATCCCGGGCATGGCTCAATCACACCAGCGATGCTATCAGTAATATCGATACGATTAGTATTCTGTTTTCAGAATCTGAATCAGCCGCAAGGAGTTATGTGGCAACTAAAAACCCGGAATGGAAAGCGGTCGTTCATCGTTTACATTCTTACCTGGACCAATCTATTGCCAGGCTCAGCCTTACTACAAGTGACAATGAAAGACAAAGATCAAATATTGAAAAACTAAAAGACTTTTGCAACCGGAATAAACTTTTCCAGGATACGCTTTTGTCGGATGGTTTTACGCCAACGCTTTTATTAGAAAAGTTAGATCCTTCAGGTAACGGCCCGCAATTAACCCGCGCAGTAAAAACATTGCTGGCCTCTATCCGGCAAATAGAAAATGATCTCCTGTATGCGCGGATGGCACAAAACGAAAGAAGTTACAACAACAGCATCTACACGGCGGTATTCGGTGGCGTTTTTGCTTTTGTACTTGTGCTCGTGATCCTTTTCAAACTCAACCGTGATATCTATCGCAGAAGAAAGGCTGAAGAAGAGGTCGCCGTTAATGAAGAGAAATACAGGAACCTGATCGAAAATATCGGCGCCGTTATGTACACCTCGAATGAACGGGGCATCGTTAGCTTTTCCAACCAGCGTGTATCAGAATTAACCGGGTATACCGTAGAGGAACTGAGCGGCAAACATTTTGGCATATTGCTGGACCCTGAATGGACCGAGCGGGTGCTCAGTTTTTATGTAGAACAGTTTAGAAACAGAATACCTACAACACATCTTGAATTTGCAATACGGACAAAAAACGGCGAGAAAAAATGGGTGGAGCAAACCTCGCAGTTATTGTATGATAATGATGAGATATCGGGTTTCCAGTGTATGGTGAAAGATATCACGGAACAAAAACAGATCGAAGAAGAACTGAATGAATCAGAATCTGCGCGTAAAGAAAATGAGTTCCGCCTCAATTCAATCCTGAATAATACCACAACACTTGTCTTTATCAAAGACCTTGAGGGCCGCTATACCATGGTTAACCGCCGTTTTAAAGAAGTGTTCAATCTTACCGATGAAATGGTGATCAATAGAACCGATTACGATTTTAATACAGAAGAACAGGCTGACCATTATCTCAAATTAGATGAAGAAGTGATCGCCGCCCGTAAACCGGTGCAGGTAGAAGAAACCATAGAAACCTCTGAGGGGCGCCGCACACTCTTACTCGTAAAATTTCCATTGCTGGATGATAAGCAGCAGGTATTTGGCATCAGCGGTATCGCAACTGATATCACTGAAAAAATTCAAAGCACCAGGCAACTGGAGGTTGCGCTTAAAAATGCAGAAGAGGCCAAAGAATTACAGGAACAATTTCTCGCAAACATGAGTCATGAGATCCGTACGCCATTAAATGGCATACAGGGTATGACCACATTATTGTCAGAGACGGAATTGAATAGTGAACAGCGGGAATTCACAAGCACGATCAGCCGTTCTTTAAACAACCTGCTTGCGATCGTAAACAATATCCTTGATTTTTCAAATATCAAAACAGGTAAGCTTGCCCTGCTGAATAAGCCATTCAATCTCCGTGATGCAATTGCCAGTGTTAAGAATCAATTCGATTACCAGTTTAAGAAAAAAGGCCTGGCGCTTGAAGTTGTGATCGGTGAGCAGGTTCCAACATTGGTTACCGGCGACGTGGCAAGATTAAAACAGGTGTTGGTGAACCTGGTAGACAACGCCGTTAAATTCACAGATTCCGGTTTTATCCGGATAGAAGTTTTCCTGCTTGAGCATACTGAGGAAGAGACAAAGCTCTCATTCACTATTACTGATACGGGTATTGGAATAGCACGCGATAAGTTCGAGACCATCTTCAAGAGTTTTGCGCAGGCGAATATTGATATTTCGCAGGGATACGGTGGTGCAGGGCTCGGACTCGCCATCAGCAAGGGGTTGGTAGAATTACAGGGCGGAAATATTTCTGTACATAGCCAGCTGAATAAAGGCTCCGCCTTCCGTTTCATTATGATCTATGGGTCGGTTAAGGAAGAAAGCCGTGATGCGGTTGCAAAAAACGATTTTTCGGAAACCCTGAAAAACAAGCATTTCCTTGTGGTGGAAGATAACCCGGTAAACCAACGGCTCGTAAGTGTTGTACTGCAAAAAGTGGGAAGCAAAGTGGACCTCGCCGCCAACGGAAAAGAAGCGATCGAACGCCTGAAGATGAAACCAGATTATGACCTGGTACTTATGGATGTGCAAATGCCGGTAATGGGTGGTTATGAGACCACTATTTATATACGCGAGGTTATGCAGCTACAGATGCCGATCATTGCATTAACCGCCACTGCATTAAAAGAGGACCAGGATAGGTGTAAGGAAGTGGGCATGAACGATTTTATTTTGAAACCTTTCGACTTTAAGGACCTGTACAACAGGCTTACCCGTTTGCTGTTGAATAAGGCTGCATTTCCGCAAAACGCATCGGTCACTAAAACAAATTCTCTCGAAAAACTATACGACCTGTCACTTCTCGAAGAGCTGGACGATAAGAGATATGTATATGACATGATATTGTTCTTTTTAGAGAATATAACCGCGGATATTGTACAGCTATCGTCCCTGTGTGATAATGAAGATTGGCAGGGGCTCTATAAATTAGCTCATAAAATAAAAGGCGCCATAGGTATGATGCAGTCAAGGCAACTGCTGGAACTACTGGCCAAAATTGAATCCGACGCAAAAGCGATAACCGGCATTGATACGATCGGTTCAAAGGTGAAGGAAGTAGTTCGTTTGTTTGCTGTATTAGAGAAGCAATTACAGGAAGAACTGGTGATTCTTAAAAAAGAACTTCCGGCAACTGACGGATCTTAACTGGCGCTGTTCTGTTAATAGACAAGACATCATGCAACCTGTTTAAATTTAGTCGTTTCTAAGTAGGTTTGCAGTACCGGCTTTGTTATAAAAGAAAAAATACCTCTATGAGTTTCAGAAATTTTAAAATGGTGAGTTATGTAGTGTATGGGCGGGGCAGTTTTAACCAGCTGGATGAGATCTTAAAACCCCAGCGCAAAGAAGACGCACCGATGATCTTTTTAGTGGATCATTTTTTTGAAGGAAAGATGCTGCCGAACCGCATCCCATTGCACGGCAAGGACAAGGTCATTTTTGTAGATGTAACATACGAACCCAAGACCACACAGGTTGATAAACTGGCGCTGCAACTAAAAGAAGAATTCGGCACGATCAGCGGCGTGATCGGTATCGGCGGCGGTTCCGCAATGGATCTTGCCAAAGCGGTTTCACTTATGATGACCAACCCCGGTTCTTCAGCAGATTACCAGGGATGGGACCTTGTAAAAAATGCCGGTGTTTACAAAGCAGGCATACCCACTTTAAGCGGAACCGGTGCAGAGGTAAGCCGCACAACGGTA
>JAQBNJ010000069.1 GCA_028288645.1 Sediminibacterium sp. | reverse complement strand
TTTTCCTTTGGAAGGATTTTTGGTTGTGATCAGGACCACGCCAAATGCACCTCTCGCACCATAAATGGAAGCTGATGCTGCATCTTTTAAAATAGAAACCGTTTCCACATCATTCGGGTTGATCACACTCGGATCACCTTCTACTCCATCAATCAATACCAATGCGCTTCCGCCCTGACCAATGGAAGTGGTTCCGCGGATATTGAATCTTGGCGCCTGGTTGGGTTTGCCATCCAGCATTTTGATATTGAGGTTTGGTAACACACCCTGTAATCCCTGGTTCAGGTTGGTCATGGAGCGGTTCTCCAGTACATCAGCCGTTACCTGGTCAACAGCGCCGGTAAGATTGGCTTTTTTCTGCGTGCCATAACCTACTACTACCACATCGTTTAATTCTTTCACCTCTTCTACGAGATTTACATTGATACTTGTGCGCCCGTTCACGCGCACTTCCTGTAAACGGTAACCTACAAAACTTACCTGTAGAACTGATTGGTCGCTAGCAACGTTTAAAGAGAAACTGCCATCCTCTCCGGTGGTTGTTCCATTAGATGTATTTTTTTCCAATATGGCCACTCTTGCCAACGGCTGGTTTGCCGCGTTAAATACTTTACCAGATACACGGAAAGCCATTTTATTGACGGCTGTTTCACCGGGTTGTGCAGCGATCACCACAAGATCATCGCCCATTAATTTATAAGAGAGGGCCGTTTTTTGTAAAAGAAGTTTCATCACTTCATCAAGCAATTGTGATTTTACTTTTACGCTGACATTCTGGTTTACAGACACATCTTCGTCTTTGTAAACAAAACGGAACGAAGTCTGGCTCTCTATCATTTTAAATGCTTTTTTCAGAGGCACATTCTGGACAGAAAGAGAGATCTTTTCCTGTGCGGAAGCGGGCCCTGCGATGGCATTTACCGAAAGAACACAAATGAGCAATACAGTTAGCTTCATAATAATCAGGTATTTAAACATATTCCTATGGGCCGTCGGGGACAGGCCACGTTCAAAAGTTTGCATAACTTTACTGTGTTAGGTTTAGAATAGTTTTCTTTAAGCGGAGAACATTCGGATGTAACATTCGCGGGGGATGCGTCAACATCCTCCGTTTTTGTTGTTTCAGGTTTCTGTTTTCATAATGGCAAGTTTTGGTTTAGCAATCGTATTAAAGCAAGCGATATGTAGAAACAGCCATGGCTGTTACCTGATAATGATCTTCCCGTTCTTTTCCTGGTATTTAAAATTCAATGCAAGCGCCAGGGCCTCCATCACATCTTTCAGTGACTTGTTCTCAAATGTGGCCGTAAAGTGTTTGGATTGAATATTCTCGTCTTCCATCACGATCTCTATATTATACCATTGTTCTATTTTGGAAAATACCCTGTCGATCTTTTCATTGTCGAATGAAAGTTTATTGTTTACCCAGGAAGTTTCGGCGTTGCTGCTATCTTTCTCGTTGTAGTGGATCTTAGTGATAGTTAGGATCGGGATCTCCTCGTTTTCTTGTACAATCTTTTTGTTTATAACAGAACCGGTCTTTTGATAGCTTTCATCACTGTTCAGCACGGTTAGTTTTTCATTGGGTTTAAGAAGGATCTTCTTTTTTTCTTTGTCATTTAATGTTACTTCTATTGATCCTCTTAGCAGGGCTGCTTCGGTGGTCAGTTCACCAGGATAGGATCGCACATTAAATGCGGTGCCGAGCACTTTTACATCCATCGCACCGGTATGAATGATAAATGGCCGTTTAGCGTTTTTTACCACATCAAAAAAAGCTTCGCCTACCAATGATACCTCCCTTGTTTCTCCTTCGAAATTGGCGGGATAGATGATCCTGCTATCAGCATTCAGCCATACATTGGTACCATCGGGTAACAGTATATGCGATTTGGAACCTTTTTTAGTGCCTACCTGGTTCTTGAGGGTCGACTTATCCCTGGACCAGGGCAGTGGAAAATATAATTGAGCAGCAATAAGGATAATAAGAATGAAAGCTGCGGGAATCCAGTACTTTTTCCTGGTAATGATCGGGCGGAAAGAAGTGGAAGGTTGCTGTTTTTTATCTGTCTCAAACGCACCATCCAGGTGCATGCGGACGGCATGGGCCGCGTAGGACTGCTCAGATTCGAGCAGGTCCTCCTCTGTATCCAGACCCGTTACGGAAAAGATGGCTTCGTAGGCTTTTTGTAATTCGTCATGGGCAAAAAGTAGTTCCTGCAGCTCACCGCTCTCCGCTTTGGAGATGCGTTTGGACAGTTGTTGTTTAACCAGGTATATGAATCTTTCTTCCATAGTGGGTATGCCTTCGGGTATATAGACAGCGTGGAAAAGGAAAGTCCCCATTGTGGGTGGAAGATTTTTTTTGGGGGTGGGGCGGGTTTATTTTCGGGATGAAAAGCTGGAACGCAAGGGCCGCTAAGAACCGCTAAGGACGCAAGGAAATACAGGAACTTCAATACTTGTCAGATCCTTGCGTTCCCTGCGCATCCTTTGCGGCCCTTGCGT
>JAQBNJ010000344.1 GCA_028288645.1 Sediminibacterium sp. | reverse complement strand
TCACTAATGGTGATCCACGTTTGTGCGATTGTAACCGTATCATCGCATCAGAAGCCATCCCGGTGGGACCGGAGCTGCCCGATAAACAAAAAGAACTCTCCCTCAAAGCCGACTGGAAATATGTGGGTGTGGTTTCTTATCAATTCTCAAATACAGCAACACCTGTTATCATGAACACCTTCAGCAGGACAGTTGCTTTTATTCCTGAACAATTTCCGCAGTCAATATTTCATCCTCCACAAAGTTAGGTTATCATAGTATCTCATGAAGTACCCGCATGTAAATCATAGCGGGTATCTCCGTTTATTTATTAATCACAGTGTTGTGCCGTTAACTCTGTGTAATCTCTGTGCCCTCTGTGTCTCTGTGGTGAATAGAACTACGAATGAAAGCTGATTCAATTTTGTAGAACCATTCACCACAGAGACACAGAGGGCACGGAGGTACACAGAGTTAGGTTGCAACATACTAACACTTAACTCAATCAACATGAAAAATATATTCATGGTTGCAGCCATCATGGTATTGGCCGCAGCCTGCCATCGTGCAACCGTACCTGCCGCAACCAACGTTAATACACCGATCATCAATAACGAAATAAGAAATGAATCTGGACAGATCATCCTTGCCGGCCATGCTTCCATCTCCGCCATGCAGATGCCTAATTACAAAACATGGTTTGATGACTCTTACAGCAAATACACAGTTGATGCAACCACAACCGGACAATTAAAACCACTCCTGCAAAACAAACGCATGGAGATCTTTCTCGGTTCATGGTGTGGGGATAGTAAACGTGAAGTGCCGCGTATGATTAAAGTGCTGCAGAATGCAGGGATGGATACAACCAAACTCTCATTGATCTTTGTTGATAACAGTCCCAATGCTTATAAACAGAGTCCGCAACATGAAGAACAGGGCAAGAATATTCACCATGTACCCAGTTTTATTATTTATGATGAACATAAAGAAGTAGGAAGGATCATCGAGTCGCCGGTAACTTCTCTGGAGAAAGATCTGCTGGCCATCCTGCAGCAACAATCCTATCAACCCAATTACCATGCGATAGATCATTGGACCAAACAGGTTACCGCGCGCAACCGAAACATGTCTGATGCAGAATTGCAGAGCCAGGTTGCCACACTCAAACCATTATGCAGGCATTATGGAGAATTCAACGGGTATGGTTATGTATTGCTGGCTGCAAAAAATACAGCCGAAGCATTGAATGTCTTTCGCCTCAATACCATGATCTATCCTGACAACGCTAATGTATTCGACAGCCTCGCAGAAGCCTGGGAAAAAGCAGGCAATAAAAAAGAAGCAATCACTGCATATGAAAAAGTGCTGGTGTTAAAACCGGGAGATGAGAAAGCGAAAGGGAAGATCGTGGCGTTGCAGAAGTAAATTGATTTTGGAATTTTGGAATTGGGAAATTTTGGAATTGAACGGCGGCTGCATGCTGTCTTCCAATTTCAAAATTTCCCAATTCCAAAATTCCAAAATCCTTTCATTCCATAATTTTCTTCCATAGTTCAGGAACCCTCTTTATCCAAACCAACTGTCTTCTTTTTTCCGGCGCCTCTATGGAAGGTGTGCCCCAATATGTTTTTCCGGCTTCGAGAGAATAGGGAACACCGGCTTGCCCGAGTACGATCGCGTTGGCGCCGATGGTAAGTGTTTTGCCAACTCCCACCTGTCCCCAGAGTGTTACGCCATCTTCAACGATCACGCCGCCGGCAATACCAACCTGCGCTGCAAACAAACAATTCTTTCCAATATTTGTGTCGTGGCCTATGTGTACCATGTTATCCATCTTGGTACCTTTTCCAATTCTTGTTTCAGCAGTAACGCCACGATCGATGGTGCAGCAGGCACCTATTTCAACATTGTCTTCTATCACAACGCTGCCGCAGCTCTGCATTCTTTTGTACCAAACGTCGCGGTCCTTTTTTGTGTTGTAATAAAAAGCATCACTGCCGACCACGGTGCCTGCCTGTATCACCACATTGTCTCCGATTGTGATATGACCGAGCAAAGAAACATTGGGATGTATCATGCAGTTTTTGCCAATAGTTACTTTACTACCGATAAAAACATTGGGCATGATCACAGAACCTTCGCCGATAGAAACATCATCGCTGATCGGTTTTGTTGCAGCAACAAACGGGCTGAAATGATCTACAATTTTCAGGTAAGCTTCAAAAGGTTCTTTCACAACCAGTATCGTTTTTCCTTCGGGGATCTTTACATCTTTATTGTTGATGATGATGAAACTTGCATCGCTGTTTAAACACTTGTTATAGTATTTCGGATGGTCCACAAAAACAAGATCACCGGTTTCTACCTTGTGTATTTCGTTGATGCCGGATGCTGAAGCGCTGACATTACCTGATACTTCTGCGCCTATCAGGTCGGCTATCCATTGTGCTGAAACAGGTGCTGGAAACTTCATATGGGGGTTTTTTAGAAAAATCAAAGGTAATATTACTCTTTGAGGAGAAATTTTTTTTAACTGTTTTTCGGCCCCCAGGCAGGCATTTCCCCAACTTATTTTTATACTTGAAAAGATCATCGGATAAAAAAATAATTTATTGCATGTATGCTGAAACGCTTTATTCATCAATGTTTCAGCGTATGCAAAAAAATAAAGGAACAAAGATCGCGCGATAAAAAACAAAAAAACAGTGATAAAACATATACTATAAAAAGCTTCGCAATCCACATTCAAAACCAAAATGTTAATAAAATTGTTTAAAAAAATTTTTGCATTAGTTAAAAGTCTTTTTAATATTGTGTAGGGAAATTTATTTCCCTGGTACTTACTAACCCATCCATATACAAAGTCTCGCTTCTGCGGGACTTTTGTTTTTGTATGAATCACTACTTCATTATTTACAAACCTTACCTCGTACTCTCGCAATTTTCTGCGGTGGAAGAAAAGCAAACACTCGCTGATTTCTTTGATGTACCGAAGGATGTTTATCCCGTAGGGAGGCTGGATCATGACAGTGAAGGATTGTTATTACTCACGAACGATAAAGAATTAAATCATCGCTTACTCGATCCTAAGTTTTCGCACGAAAGAGAATATTGGGTACAGGTAGATGGCGCGATAGATCTGAATACAGTAAAACAATTACAACAAGGCGTTACGATCAATGTGGATGGAAAATTGTACGCAGCCAAACCCTGCATCGCATCTTTGTTTGAACACGAGCCGGTAGTTCCTGAAAGAGTTCCACCCATCCGTTTCAGAAAAGAAATTCCAGCGCCATGGATCCGAATGATCTTAACAGAAGGCAAGAACAGGCAAGTGAGAAAAATGACAGCTAAAGTTGGATTTCCTACTTTGCGTTTGATCCGCCAACGGATAGAAGGATTATCGCTCGATAACATGCAACCGGGTGATATGGTCCAGTTTGACAGATCGATCATTTACCAAAAACTATTTCATGAAAAACGAAACTGATGTAGAAAAAGACGGGTATGCCATAAGTACAGATGCGGCCAAATTAGACCTCGCCGTGATCCATCAATACCTATCGTGCGATTCATACTGGGCGCAAAATATTCCTTTCGAAACAGTGGAAAGATCTGTTGCCAACTCATTTTGCTTTGGTGTTTACCATGAGAATAATCAGGTGGGCTTCGCAAGACTGATCACCGACAAAGCAACCTTCGCCTATTTAGCCGATGTATTTATTTTACCCGAACACCGGGGCAAGGGCTTATCAAAACGGTTAATTGCTTTTATTCATTCACATCCTGAACTCCAGGGCTTACGGAGGTGGATGCTGGGAACAAAAGATGCACATGAATTATACAAACAATTCGGGTGGACAGCTTTACCGGAAGAAGTGGTGCCGAGGTTTATGCAGCTTCATACGGCGGATATATATAAAAAGGGAGAATAAGGATGTGGCTGATGAAATAAATTCCTTTGGAGGCAGCGGCTATATTGGAAAAAGCATCATATGAAAAACTGACTTATGAGAAAAGCTATTCTTTCCTGTATAGCACTGTTGTTTTCTTTTTGTTCTTTTTCGCAACAAAATAGTGTTGGCGCTTATACTTCTTTTTTTAATAGTGGCAGCCATTTTTCATTTGGGGTGATCGGCGGCGGGAGCATTACAACGGATAAAACATTCCTTATCGGCATAGAATATACAAGATCACTGGATAAATTGTTCAGCATCGGCGGCGGTATTAAATATAGCTACCATAATATCACCACGGATAACGCATCTACTACGGGCATGTCTAATCCGCGTCATGGTCATATACAATTTGTTACCTTACCGCTTTACCTGCGTGCAGACGTATGGAAATATGTATTCTTTACATTCGGAACCTTCTTAGACATACAGGCCGAAAGCGATCTTGTTACAACCATGCAGGGTTTTGGAGTTACGGGTGGCACGGGCTTTAAATATGATTTTAAAAACAAGACCACTATTTTCGTGCATCCTTTTTATGAATATCACCCCACGCAGAATTATATCATGTTTGGTTTAAGAACCGGGGTCGCTTACCGGTTTTAAGATAAGGTTACATATCTTATCACCCATTTCTTTTCCAGCGCTTATCTTTGCCTCCTTTTAAAGAGTAATTATGAGTGCAACACATTTGTCTGAACAGGAATTGATCCGCCGTGAGAAATTAGTAAAACTGCAGGAAGCAGGCGTAGATGCTTACCCGGCGCCTTTATATCCTGTGTCACATTTTTCAACTGATATCAAAGAAAATTATACGGAAGAGACCAAAGAGCAGTTCGCTTCTGTTTGCGTGGCGGGCCGGATCATGAGCATTAATGATAAGGGAAAGGTTTTCTTTATCAAGATCCAGGACAGCAAAGGCATTATACAGTTATATGTAAAAAGAGATGATCTCTGTCCAGGTGAAGACAAATCTTTCTGGGATACCGTAGTGAAACACGGATTAGATCTCGGCGATATCATCGGCGTAACCGGTTATGGTTTTATCACCAAAACAGGAGAGACCTCTATTCATACACAAACACTCACCCTGCTCACCAAATCTTTAAAACCTTTACCGGTGATCAAAAGAGATGAAGAGGGGAATGTGTTTGATGCGGTTACCGACTCCGAGTTCCGCTACCGCCAGCGCTATGCAGATCTCATCGTCAATCCTGAAATAAAAAATGTGTTTGTAAAAAGAACACAGCTTATTAATACCATCCGCGAGTTTTTGAATGCGCAGGGCGCGCTTGAAGTGGATACACCTGTTTTGCAGGCCATCCCGGGGGGTGCAGCGGCGCGTCCGTTCACTACGCATCATAATGCATTGGATGTTCCTATGTACCTGCGAATCGCCAATGAGCTGTATTTAAAACGATTGATCGTTGGCGGGTTTGATTGGGTATACGAGTTCAGCCGCAAGTTCAGGAACGAGGGAATGGACAGGACACATAACCCTGAGTTCACCGTATTGGAATGGTACACCGCATACAAAGATTATTTCTGGATGATGGAAACAACAGAACAGTTGTTTGAAAAGATCGCGCTTACCCTGCACGGAACAACAGATGTTGTATTGGGAGATAAGATCATCAATTTCAAAGCGCCGTTCAAACGCATCAGCATTCATGATGCGATCAAGGAAAATACTGGCATAGATGTAAGTGAGATGGATGAAGCCGGCCTGCGCGAAGTGTGTAAAAAATTACATGTGGACGTCCCAGGCAATATCGGCAAAGGCAAACTGATAGATGAATTATTCAGCAATACCAGCGAACATACTTTTATACAACCCACATTCGTCATCGACTATCCCGTTGAAATGAGCCCGCTTACCAAGAAGCACCGCAGCAAACCGGGACTGGTAGAACGATTTGAATTGATGGTGAATGGAAAAGAATTGGCCAACGCTTATACAGAGTTGAACGATCCCATCGATCAACGCGAACGTTTTGAAGAACAGGTAAAACTGATGGAAAGAGGCGATGATGAAGCGATGTTCATCGACCACGATTTTCTTCGCGCCCTCGAATACGGCATGCCGCCAACCTCCGGTATCGGCATCGGCATCGACCGTTTGTGTATGATGATGACCAACCAGGTATCTATACAGGATGTGCTGCTGTTTCCGCAGATGAGGCCGGAGAAGATGGATTAGGGAGCAGCTGTTAGGTATTAGCTCTTAGCTCTTGGCGGCTTAATATTTCTTGCCACGAATTACACGAATTATCACAAATTTTTCTGCGCTGATCTGTGTCGTCTGTGGCAATTTTTCTTACATGAAGTTAACCAAACAGGTCTATACAAGATGTGCAACTGTTAGCAGCCTTTAGGTTTCGGCATTAGTAGTTAGCAGCTATCGGCTAATAGCTAATACCTAACAGCTTTTTTTGTAGATTGCTGCACAATCAATAACTGCCAATGAAATATCTGAAAGTATTGTATGTACAGGTTATCATTGGTATCCTGCTTGGTGTTCTTGTCGGAGCCACGTTCCCGGCTTTTGCGCCAACGGCGAAACTGATCAGCGATGCTTTTATCAATATGATCAAGATGGTCATCACGCCAGTGATCTTCTTAACCATTGTATTGGGAATCACCGGCGCAGGCAGCCTGAAAAAAGTAGGACGCGTTGGTGGCAAAGGATTGATCTATTTTGAAGTGGTCACCACGTTTGCACTGATCGTTGGGCTGATCGTAGCCAATGTTTTAAAACCGGGTGCAGGCATTGCAACAGATCATCTCCCTAAAGAAAATCTTGATAAGTACACATCTGCCGCCAAAGACATGAACTGGGGCGAGTTCTTTTCGCATATCATTCCCACCAATATTGTTGATTCATTTGCCAAGGGTGATCTTTTGCAGATCCTTTTCTTCGGCGTACTCTTCGCAGTTGCGATTACAAAAATGGGAACAGCAGGTGCGAAACTCGTTTCAACTTTTGAAAACCTGAACAAGGCTTTCTTTAATGTGATCCATATTGTGATGAAGTTTAGTCCCATCGGCGCTTTTGGCGGGATGGCATATACCATTGGCAAATTCGGGTTTGGAAGCCTGGTTGTATTGGGCAAACTTTTACTGTCCTATTACATCACTTCTTTGCTCTTCATTTTTGTAGTATTGAATTTGATCGGCAGGTACTATGGATTCAGTGTGTGGAAATTACTCGTCTATATCAAAGAAGAATTGCTGATCGTACTCGGCGCCAGCAGCAGTGAGGCGGTGCTTCCGAACATCATGGAAAAATTAGAAAAGGCAGGATGTGAAAGAAGTGTTGTAGGTCTCATCATTCCAACAGGCTATAGTTTTAATCTTGACGGAACAACTATTTACCTGAGTATGGCCACCATCTTCCTCGCACAGGTATTCAATATCGATCTCACTTTAACACAGCAGCTAACCATTATCGGGATATTGCTGATCACCAGCAAAGGTGCGGCTGGTGTAACCGGCAGTGGTTTTATCGTGCTCACATCCACCTTAACTATTTTAAAGATCATTCCATTGGAAGGGCTCGCTTTATTGATAGGTGTTGACAGGTTCATGAGCGAAGGAAGAGCGCTGACAAACATGATCGGTAATACCGTTGCAACAGTGATCATTGCCAAAAGTGAGAAGGCGATAGACATGGATTTGTATAGGAAAGTGGTGGAGAAAAAATAGGGGTGCGCAGACGATACTGCATACTGGATGCTGGATGCTAGATTCTGGATGCTGCAGGTGGGTAGTTGCTATCCAGCATCCAGCATCTAGTA